>CAMBHH010000029.1 GCA_945866505.1 Flavobacterium psychrophilum | reverse complement strand
ATCAATTGAAAACCTTCCATCAAAACTTCTTCGTCGTTATTTTGAGGTTTTATGGTTCTCGCTGATTTGGCTTGAAGCAGCGTTTCTCTGATTCTGTCCAAAAGCGCTTTTTCTACTTGAGCTTCTTTATTTCCAGTTTTGGCAGCACGATTCACTTTTTCGAGACGTTTTTCAACGTTTTCTAAATCTTTCAATTGCAATTCGATATCAATCGTTTCTTTGTCGCGGATTGGATCTACATTTCCATCAACGTGGACAATATTATCATTGTCAAAACAACGCAATACGTGAATAATCGCATTACATTCTCTGATGTTTCCCAAAAATTGATTTCCCAAACCTTCTCCTTTGCTTGCTCCTTTTACCAATCCTGCAATATCAACTATATCAACAGTTGCCATTTGAACGCGTTGAGGTTTTACTAATTCTTCCAGTTTAGCCATTCTCGAATCGGGTACATTTACAACTCCGATATTGGGTTCTATAGTACAAAACGGAAAGTTGGCACTTTGCGCTTTTGCATTGGATAAACAATTGAATAATGTTGATTTTCCAACATTTGGTAATCCTACAATTCCTGCTTTCATTATAAGGTCTTTAATTAAAAATGTGCAAATATATGACTTAAAAAAATGTTTACCATCTTAAAACCTACAGATTAATACGCAGCCCATAATTTTTTTATAAAAAACAAAGCAATTTGCAAATGTTTTGTTAAAAAAATTTAAATTGCGAACTATTACAAAATTAAAGTTCAACCAAAACCAAATTATTATGAAAAAAATTACATTGTTGATTTGCATCCTAAACGTTTCGCTTGCATTTTCACAAGAAGCTAAACCAACCAAAACCGATGAGGTCCCAAAAGAGGGAGAGCAATTGCGAGAAGTACAGATAGTTGGTTCTAGAAATACGAAAAGAACGGTTGTAAACTCTGCTGTTCCAATTGACATAATTAGTGTAAAAGACGTAACCACGCAAAGTGGAAAAATCGAAATTAACGAATTACTGCAATATGTTGCCCCTTCTTTCAACGCCAACAAACAATCGGGATCTGATGGTGCCGATCACGTTGACCCTGCTTCTTTGAGAGGAATGGGGCCAGACCAAACCTTGGTTTTAATCAACGGAAAAAGAAGACATCAATCCTCACTCATTAATCTTTTTGGAACTCGAGGTAGAGGAAATACAGGAACCGATTTAAATGCTATTCCTGCATCTTCTATAAAGAGAATTGAAATATTGAGAGATGGTGCCGCAGCACAATATGGTTCTGACGCGATCGCTGGTGTTATCAATATCGTTTTGAATGATAATATAAATGAATTAACAGGAGCTGTGTCCTTTGGAGCCTACAATACAGATGCACGAGGTGATTTTCCTTTAGGAACCGCAAACACAAAAGATTTTAGATTAGATCAAAATGGAAATGGAAATTCTTTTGGAAAAAACCAAGCTTTTGATGGTGCTTCGACAAAGATTACAGCAAATTACGGAATTGGATTAGGAAATAAAGGTGGATATGCAAACTTTACTGGCGAATTTTTAAATAAAGAAAAAACATTACGACCAGGATTTGATTTTAGAAAAGGATTTGGTGAAGCCAGTATTACGGGAGTTAATTTTATTGGTAATTTATCACTTCCTATTACTGATAAAATTGACTTTTATGCTTTTGGAGGCAGAAATTACAGAGATACAGATGCTTATGCTTTTACCAGAAACGGTGGAGAAAGAGTCGTTGAATCTATTTATCCAGGTGGATTCACACCTCGAATTACTTCAATAATTGTTGACAATTCTATTGCTGCAGGTTTTAAAACCAAAACTGCTAGTGGATGGAATGTTGATTTAAGCAATACCTATGGTAAAAACATTTTTGATTATACCATAAAAGGTACGTTAAACGCCTCTCTCGAAGGTGCTTCTCCAAGGCAGTTTGAAGCTGGTGGACATAGCCTTAGCCAAAACACTCTAAATTTAGATTTTTCTAAAAACTACGATTCGATACTTGACGGAATGAATCTTGCTTTTGGAGCTGAATATAGGACAGAGAACTTCGAAATTTTTGCTGGTGAAATTGGCTCTTACGCAACCTATGACACTGCTGGAAATCCAATTACGAACCCAACAATACAGTCTGCACCAATTGACCCAATTTCTGGAGAGCCAAGACCTGGTGGATCTCAAGGTTTCCCTGGTTACAGTCCAAAAAACGTTGTTGATGAATCTCGATCTAATTTTTCTGCCTATGTAGATGCTGAATTTGACATTACAAAAGCGCTTCTGGTAAGCGGAGCAGTTCGTTTTGAAAATTATAGTGATTTTGGAAGCACTATTAATGGAAAAATTTCATCAAGATTTAAAATTTCGGATTTCATTAATTTGAGAGGTTCTGTAAGTACAGGATTTAGAGCACCTTCCTTAGCTCAAATATACTACAATACTAGCTTTACCAATTTTAGTAGTGCGGGTGCAACCGAAGTGTTGCTTTCTGCCAATGACAGTCCAGTTACAAAAGCATTTGGTATTCAACAACTAAATGAAGAAAAGGCGGTAAATGCCTCTTTAGGTTTTACAGTTACCGAAGGCAACTTTACAGCAACTATTGATGGTTATATGATTAATGTAAAAGATAGAATTGTATTAACAGGCTATTTTGATGCAACGGCTTTAGGATTAAATGTTGATGCAGCTCAGTTTTTTGTAAATGGTGCAGACACAAAAACAAGAGGTTTAGACGTTGTATTTGCGTGGAAAGAGAAATTTGACAACGGCTCTTTTGGTTTTACACTTACTGGAAATATCAATCATATGGAAATTGCAAAAGTTAAAAATGGAAATCTAGATGAACAAACTTTCTTTGGAGAACGTGACAAAGCCTTTTTATTGGCTTCAGCCCCTTCAAGCAAATTTGGTTTAAATTTTACCTATGATAAAAAATGGTTCCATGCCGGTTTATCATATACTCGCTTTAGCGAAGTAAAATTATTAGATTATCAAATGCTTGAAGATGTAGCCGATTATGGTAGTTTTGCTGAACAAGTTGTTGCAGCAACAGATACGTATTCTGCAAAAAGAGTCACTGATTTGACCTTCGGATTTAAACTTTCAAAATCATTTAAACTAAGCGTTGGTGGGAATAACATTTTTAATATTTATCCTGACCAACAAGATGACTGGGTTGAAGCTGGTGGATACTGGGATGCCGTACAAATGGGTTTTAGCGGAGCCTATTATTATACAAGATTAGGGTTTACCTTCTAAATTCAACGTTTAAAATTATCAAAAAAGGGCTTTCTAAAAGGCCCTTTTTTTTATAAATAAATTAATCCGTTTTACTATCGAGTTTATTAACTATTTCTAGTTCATCGTCAGTAGCCGTTAAACCTGAGATATACCAGTACGGATTTAAAATAACATTTTTTTTATTGTAAAGCGTTTGATCTTTAAATACATTGCTGTCTTTATAGGTAAAGCTGTTGGTACTAAAGTTGGTAGTTACTAAGTAATTTCTAACCTCAATTTCAGCTTTTTTATCCTTTTCAATACGTTCAAAACCTATTTCTTCCTTAGAACTCAACAAGTAATAATTTGAATTATCTATTCGATAAGTATTTTTAAACATCGATTTGTAAATGTTTTTCGAACCAACGGCAGTTTTCTCTTTGACTTTAGCTAAAATTATCGGGGATAAATAAGAACTAACTTCAAGGATCAATTTTTTCTTATGGTCGTATAAAATCCTATAATTATCTCTCAGTTCTTTTCCATTTTCTATAGGCGAAACTAATAGTACATTAAAATCGGCATTTGCAGAATATCCTTTTATTGTAAAATCATACTCTTTTTTGGCATTGGATTCCAGTAAGAGATTTAAATATTTAAATTTATAGTAATTTTCCATGATATTGTTCAGGTTATAGCCTAAAACATCGTGACTAATTTGATCATTTACAAGCCCATAAGATCTGTTTTGTTCTACTAAAATAATATTTTTAAATTTTTTTTGTTTGGCCTCTAATTGAAAATTGATTAAGCCATCATTAAAGTTGGTATAATTTCCATCCAATTTATAAAATTCTCTTGCATACACTTTCAATCGAGCAGGAACTGTTAACTTTTTTATCGAGTTTTCAACCAACGATTTGAGGATGATTTGCGGATGTTGTTTGGTAATTATTATCTCGTCTAAACCGCTAACATTGCTTTTTAGATAAATTACATTATCTGTTTTTGCTAGTGTATTCGAACGAACTACAACAGATTTATATGAAGAATGTGAAACTTGTATATTAGAAGCACCTGTTAAAAGAAAAGTGATTTTGCCCTCAGAATTACTCAATAAAGTCTGTTTTGTTTTAACAATAAACACAGTAGCATCTTCAATAGGAAGATTAGTATCTACATCTTTTAACAGAATTAATTTTTCGCTGTTTTGCGAATAAACGGTGATAGAGCAAAATACAGACAAAAAAAATAGAAGTAAATAATTCTTCATACCCATGCAATTTTAACAAATCTAACAAAACTTTTTCAGATATGTGAACTTTTATTTTTTAGCGGTGTATATTCTATTGTCTGATATATTAGCGTCTTTACTTTCGCAAACCACTGCAAATAGCAATTTTATAATTTTAAAACCATTCATAAAAAGTCAAAATATTCGATTCTTAAAATCAGTTAATCAAGGTTATTTTCACAAAATCATAAGTAATGCGCACAAAAAAAAGCGATTAAGAAAAAATACTTTTACCTTAATCGCTTTATTTTAATCCCTTAATTTATAAAGTTTTTTAGAACTTTAAAAGTATTAATTATGAAGAAATGCTTGTCTTGCTAGCAATGTTTCTTCGCTTTCCACGTGATTTTCATCAGGAACGCAACAATCCACTGGGCAAACTGCAGCACATTGTGGTTCGTCGTGAAATCCTTTACATTCCGTACATTTTCCTGGAACGATATAATAAATATCGTCTGAAATTGGAGTCTGTGCAGCATCTGCGTCCACTTCTTCGCCAGAAGCCAAAACAACTTTCCCTCTAATACTAGTACCATCCTTGTATCTCCAATCGTCTGCTCCTTCATAAATTGCAGTATTTGGACATTCTGGTTCACAAGCACCACAATTGATGCACTCGTCTGTTATTATAATTGCCATTTTTTTAAGTTTGAAGTTAGTGGTTAGAAGTCGGAAGTTTTTCACTAAGTGTTTTCACTTTTGACTTTTAACTAATTAAAGCATATTTTTGTACAAAATTACAATCAAAACTTTTCATATACAAATTAGTTATGTTCGAAAACGACAAAAAAAGAGGATTTATAGCATTAGGCAAATTTTTAAGCCAGTTTACGCAGAAAGAATCCATTCAAAATCCATCCGTTTTACATAACGATATTTTTTTAAAAAATTTTGAGAATCTAATTCAACTTTCCCAATCTCACAACGGTTGGTACACTCCTGAAAACGTTTGTTTTTCGATTCAATCTTGGGCTACAGCGTTGACAGAGGACAATTTAAATACGTGGCTTTTACGTTATAATTTTAAAGAGGTAAAACCGAAAAATGTTGGTTTAATATTGGCTGGAAACATTCCGCTTGTAGGTTTTCACGATTTTCTTTCCGTTTTGATTTCGGGCAATAATGTATTGATAAAAACATCGTCGAATGATCAATTTCTATTGCCTTTTTTGGCCAACTACTTGACCGCAGTTGAACCCGAATTTGCAAATAAAATTACTTTTGTAGACGGAAAACTAGAAAATTTTGATGCCGTAATCGCTACAGGAAGCAATAATACTGCTCGTTATTTCGAATATTATTTCAAAGACAAACCTAGCATCATTCGAAAAAACAGAAATTCCGTTGCGGTTTTGAACGGACACGAAACTAAGGAACAACTTGTCGCTTTAGGTGAAGATATTTTTAGGTATTTTGGTTTAGGCTGTCGGAATGTTTCTAAACTTTTTGTGCCAAAAGGCTATTCGTTCGATGCATTTTTCGAAGCTATTTTTGAACACCAAGATATTATTCACTATGAGAAATACGCTAACAATTACGACTATAACAAGGCGGTTTTCTTGATGAGCAATTTCAAGTTATTGGACAATGGTTTTTTGACTATCAAAGAAGACAATAGTTATGCTTCGCCAATTTCGAGCGTTTTTTACGAATATTACGATTCTATTGAAGATTTACAAATTCGACTGCAGTCAGAAAACGAACAAATTCAATGTATTGTAAGCAATAATCTTGTCGCAAATAGTATTAGTTTTGGACAAACCCAAAAGCCAAATTTATGGGATTATGCAGATAATGTTGATACTTTGTCATTTTTATTAACAATATAGAAAAAAATAAGCAAATTATTTCGAATTATTTAACGGTTGTTTAGTGATTATTCCACTGTGATTTCCGAAATTTGCGACTTAATTTTTTGGACATAAGTTATAAAATGAAAAAACACAACTACAGCGCAGGACCTTGTATTTTACCACAAGAAGTTTTTGAAAAATCAGCACAAGCCATATTAAATTTCAATAATTCGGGCCTTTCCATATTGGAAATTTCGCACCGAAGCAAAGATTTTGTTGCCGTAATGGAGGAAGCTCGTGCGTTAGCCTTAGAACTTTTAGGATTAGAAGGCAAAGGTTATCAAGCACTATTTCTTGCTGGTGGCGCAAGTATGGAATTTTTGATGGCTCCTTACAATTTAATGAAAGAAAACGGAAAAGCCGCTTATCTTGATTCAGGAACTTGGGCAAGCGCAGCAATCAAAGAAGCCAAATTTTTTGGAGAAACGGTTGTCGTTGGTTCTTCGAAAAACGAAAATTACAACCACGTTCCAAAAGGATATAGTATTCCTGCTGATGCAGATTATTTTCACTGCACCAGTAACAATACCATTTTTGGAACCCAAATGAAGGAATTTCCAACTTTAGACATTCCAATGGTGTGCGATATGAGTTCGGATATGTTCTCTAGAAACATAGATTTTTCTAAGTTTGGAATTATCTACGCGGGAGCTCAAAAAAATATGGGACCTGCTGGCACGGCTTTGGTAGTTGTGAAAGAAGAAATTCTAGGCAAAAACGGTCGTCACATTCCTAGTATGCTAGATTATGCAAAACATATCAAAGCAGAAAGTATGTACAATACGCCACCTGTTTTCCCTATTTATGCTTCATTATTGACCTTGCAATGGTTGAAAAATCTTGGAGGAATTCCTGCAATCGAAAAAATAAACAATGCAAAAGCAGATTTGCTTTATACAGAAATTGATAGAAACCCTTTGTTTAAAGGCACTGCAGTTATAGAAGACCGTTCTACTATGAACGCCTGTTTTTTATTAGACACTCCTTTGCACACCGATACTTTCAATGCAATGTTGAAGGAAGCTGGAATTGTTGGATTACCTGGACACCGTTCTGTAGGAGGTTATAGAGCATCAATGTACAACGCTTTGCCATTAGAAAGTGTACAAGTTTTAGTAGATGTAATGAAAGATTTAGAAAATAAAATTTAGTAATTAAATCTTTTTTAACAGAACATACAATTTTACAATATACATTATACAACTCTAAAAATGAAAGTATTAGCCAATGACGGAATTTCAAAAAGTGGAATTCTAGCTTTAGAAAAAGGAGGTTTTGAAGTTATAACTACAAAAGTAGCACAAGAACAAGTGGCTAATTTTGTAAACGAAAATAACGTAAGCGTAGTTTTAGTTCGAAGTGCAACCAAGGTTCGTAAGGATATTATTGACGCTTGTCCCGGTTTAAAAATCATTGGACGTGGTGGCGTTGGTATGGACAATATCGATGTTGATTATGCGAAAAGCAAAGGAATTCACGTTATAAACACACCCGCTTCTTCATCAGAATCGGTGGCAGAATTAGTTTTTGCACATTTATTTTCGGGAGTTCGTTTCTTACACGATTCCAATCGAAATATGCCTTTAGAAGGCGATTCTAACTTTGACGGCTTGAAAAAAGCCTATGCCAACGGAATTGAATTAAGAGGAAAAACACTGGGAATCGTTGGAATTGGTCGTATTGGTCAAGCTACTGCAAAAATGGCTTTGGGTCTTGGTATGAAAGTGATTGCTGCTGATAGTTTTATTCCAACTGTAGATGTAAAAGTAGCATTTTTTGACGGACAATCTATTACAACAACCATCGTTTCTCAATCATTAGAATCATTGTTTAAAGAGGCCGATTTTATCACCTTGCACGTTCCTGCTCAAGATGGTTACATTGTTGACGAAGCAGCATTAGCAATTATGAAAGATGGAGTTGGCATCGTAAATTGTGCTCGTGGAGGAGTTATTGACGAAGTAGCTTTGATAAAAGCATTGGATTCTGGAAAAGTTTCTTTTGCAGGTTTAGACGTTTTTGAAAGTGAACCAAAACCAGAAATGACCATTTTGATGCATCCAAAAATCTCGTTGACTCCACACATTGGCGCTGCAACTGGAGAAGCACAAGATAGAATTGGAACCGAATTAGCCTCACAAATTATTAGTATATTGAGCTAAAAATATAGATTTGAAATGTAGTTAATAGGCTGTCTCACAAAGACGGCCTGTTTTTTTTGTAAAAAACAATTAATCAAGCATTTGTTTTTGTAATTTTATAAATCATTTCATTTATGAAAAATCATCTTTATATAGTCGCTGTACTTCTTGTTGTAGGCATTAGTTGCACTAGCAAAAAATCAGTTGTGGTGAATCCTGAAAGAAATTTGACTCCAAAAAATGATACGATACAAATTGCAAAAGAAACTGTAAAAGTTATTAATGACACGGTCAGGATTGCCAATGATTCTCTTGAATACGAAGTAATTATTATTGATCCTGGTTTCAGTACTTGGCTTTCAAGCAGATCTTTTCCTCGTGGATACCTTTCACAGTCTTACATGGAAAACAAAAATATTTTTTACATAACAGAATGGAATAATCGTGTTTTGCAACCGCAACGCTTCAATCCTAATTTATATGAAATGTCTATAAATTATGACAGAAATATAAACTATGGCTATGAAGTAAACTATTTGATTCATAATTACTTTATTTATTTTCAAAATACCAATAATCAAAAACTTTATGGTTTCGTTCCGCCAAGATAATATTAGTATATTTGTACTATCTATTACTAAACGATGGAGAATTTAAAAAAACGTTGGGGAATAACATCTAATTATCAATTTGTTATCATTTTTATTGTTTTTGGAATAAATGGAACCTTATCTGCCAGAATTTCTCGCTTTGCAATGCATCATTTTGGCATCAATAATGAAAATACGCATTGGATTTTTTATTATTTGCTTTTAATTCTTCTCGTTTTACCCTTATATCCTTTCTTATTAATGGCCTTTGGTTACCTTTTTGGGCAATCCAAATTTTTCTTTCCTTTTTCAAAAAAAATGCTTCGAAGTATGGGATTGGGATTTTTTTTCAAAAAAGAAAACAAATGAATTGTTTTTCCTTTTTAATCCAATAGTTGTAAATCCACGTTAATGTAAAAGAAGGTATAAAATCTGTAAGAGGTATTATTTCTTCAAGAAAAGTAAAAATTCCACCTACTTTCCCAACGGTTCCTTTGTACATCCAAGTCATAAGAAATCCAGCCATTGGAGCCCAAACCACATCGGAAAATTCTCCTAGAAAAGGAATTGTAAACGATAGCATCCCAATGGAGTCGAATAGAATTCCTAGAATGAGATTTCTATTTTTAGTACTTGCTTGCTCGATTTTGAAATCTTCTTCCATTTTTTAATTTTTTTCAAAACAAAGATACGAAGAGAAGCGGGAAGTTCGAAGTGAGCGGTGGGAAGTTCGAAGTGAGAAGTGAGAAGTGAGAAGAATGAAACTATAAAAATTTCCTCATTGATAACCAAAATCTTTGTTTCTTTGTAAAAACAGTTCCAAATAATGATACAAGCAAAAAGCATTCATAAATATTACGACCAACTTCACGTATTGAAAGGAGTTGATTTACACATAAAAAAAGGGGAAATTGTTTCAATTGTTGGCGCGTCGGGTGCAGGAAAAACAACTCTTTTACAAATTTTGGGAACATTAGATCACCCGAGTCCCGATAATTATCGGGACGAACAGAGCGAAGCTAAACGAACCACCGAAAATGGAATAGAATTGCGCATCAATGACCAAGATATTCTATCGATGAATGACAAAACCTTATCTAAGTTCAGAAATTTGAACCTAGGTTTTATTTTCCAATTTCATCAATTATTACCCGAATTTACAGCCTTAGAAAATGTTTGTATTCCAGCTTACATTGCCAATAAATCTAAAAACGAAACTGAAACTGAAGCCAAAAGATTACTCGAATATCTTGGACTTTCGCATAGAATCAACCACAAACCCAACGAGCTTTCAGGTGGAGAACAACAACGCGTGGCTGTTGCAAGAGCTTTAATCAACAAGCCAGCCGTAATATTTGCCGACGAACCTTCGGGAAATTTGGATACGCATTCAGCTGAAAATTTACACCAATTGTTTTTCAAATTGCGGGATGAATTTGGACAAACCTTTGTCATTGTAACGCATAACGAGGAATTAGCCAATATGGCCGATAGAAAATTAGTGATGGTGGATGGATTGATTAGTTAGTAGGTTGCAGATTGCAGGTTGCAGATGCAGGTTGCAGATGCAGGTTGCAGATGCAGGTTGCAGAAATAAAAAAAATCCGTTTCAATCAGTGTTTTGCTGTAGCAAATCCGTATTATCCGCGTTCTAATTATGAATAAAAAAGAACTCAAATCCTTCCTTGACGAAAAAGTCATCCAATACAACACTCTTGATTTTATTGAAAGCGATCCTGTTCAAATTCCGCATTTGTTTTCCCAAAAAGAAGACATTGAAATCGCTGGTTTTTTGAGTGCGACCATTGCTTGGGGCAATCGGAAAATGATTATCAAAAATTCTCATAAAATGATGGGTTTGATGGGGAACTCGCCTTATGATTTTGTAATGTCACATTCCGAAAATGATTTGGAACGATTGGAATCCTTCGTTCATAGAACTTTCAACGGTCAGGATTTTGCCAGTTTTATAAAAGGTTTGCACCATATTTATAAAAATCACGGTGGTCTTGAAGCTGTTTTCGCCAAACATCAAGAAACAAAGTCGATGCAAAAAAGCATCTCGGAATTCAAGAAAATATTCTTTGACACGAGTCCCGATAACTATCGGGACGAACTGGGGAACCAAATCGAACACCAAAACCGAACCCAAAAACACATCTCCGACCCGATGAATGGTTCAGCTGCAAAAAGAATTAATATGTACCTGCGGTGGATGTGTCGCCAAGATAACAAAGGTGTTGATTTGGGTATTTGGAAAAGCATTTCACCTTCGCTCCTATCCTGTCCGTTGGATGTGCATTCTGGAAATGTAGCTCGAAAATTAGGTTTGTTGACTCGGAAACAGAATGATGCAAAAGCGGTAGCGGAACTCGATTTAAAACTCAGGGAACTCGACCCGATTGACCCCGTGAAATATGATTTTGCTTTATTTGGATTGGGTGTTTTTGAGGAGTTTTAATATTGATTATTAGACCTTTGTAGTCTTAGTTTTCCCTAAACATCAAACAATCTAATCATCGAACCACCATTTTAACGTACCTTTGCACAAAATTTACGTTTTATGACCACCTTCGAGCAATTCAATCTTCCAAAATCAGTACAAAAAGCCATCGATGATTTAGGATTCACCACACCAACTCCCATTCAGGAAAAAACTTTTTCTGTGATTATGTCAGGACGTGATATGATGGGTATTGCACAAACAGGAACTGGTAAAACGTTTGCTTATTTATTACCATTATTAAAATTATATAAATTTACTCCGGGTCATACTCCTAAAATAGTGATTCTGGTTCCAACGCGTGAATTGGTAGTTCAAGTGGTTGAAGAAGTAGAGAAACTGACCAAATATATGTCGGTTCGAACTGTTGGTATTTTTGGAGGTGTGAACATCAATACCCAAAAAACAGTGGTTTACACCGGTTGCGACATTCTAGTGGGAACTCCGGGACGCGTGATGGATTTAACCTTAGATAATATCATCCGTTTTGAAGAAATGCAGAAATTGGTCATCGACGAATTTGATGAAATGCTCAATTTAGGTTTCCGCACCCAATTGACCGCTATTTTGGCGATGATGCCTAAAAAACGTCAGAACATTCTATTTTCGGCTACAATGACCGATGAAGTAGATAAAGTTTTGAATGATTATTTCGATTATCCTGAGGAAGTTACGCTTTCGGCATCAGGAACACCATTAGAAAACATCACGCAAATTACCTATAATGTTCCCAACTTCAACACCAAAATCAATTTGCTAAAACACTTGTTGCAGACAAATGATACTATGAGTCGTGTTTTGGTTTTTGTAAATAATAAGAAGATTTCGGATATGGTTCACGAACGTATCGAGGAAGATTTTGAGGGTCAATTTGGCGTAATTCACTCCAATAAATCCCAAAATTATCGTTTAAGCACAATGGCTGAATTTCAAGCAGGCAACCTACGTGGACTCATCACTACCGATATTATGGCGAGAGGTTTGGATATTTCGAACATCACACACGTCATCAATTTTGAAATGCCTGAACTTCCTGAATTGTATATGCACCGTATTGGTCGAACGGGTCGTGCCGATGCTACAGGAACCGCAATTAGTTTCATTGCGCCTCGGGAAGAAGAATCTAAATTTGCCATTGAGTTATTAATGGATATGGAATTGCCAGCAGAGTCTTTCCCTGAAACTGTTGAAGTTTCGCTGAAACTAATCGAACCTGAAAAAGACCGTCAACCGATTAAGTTTTTGATGAAAAAACAAAAATTAGACGGTGATGGCGCTTTCCACGAAAAAACTAAAAAGAATAAAAAAGTCAATCTCGGCGGACCTGGTGTAACCAAGAAAAAAACGCACGGTTCTGTCAATAGAAATATGCTGAAAAACCAAGCCAAGAAACGCAAGGATAAGAAATAAACGATAGCATAAGTAGAAGGAAGCAATTATTTTCGCATTGAAACAGTTATACATTTAATCTTACCTACCGTATAAGGCATATAAGTTCACCTAAGCGATACAATCAAAAACTTAAATGTTCTTAAATGTCTCATATGTTAAAAAAAAGCGACACTATTTTGTTCTCACTGCTTAGTTGATTTTTGGTATAACAACTGGATTGTGGTATCTAGTATTGAAGGCAATATTCCATAAAAAAAAGAGGAACAAATACTGCTCCTCTCTTTCCATTATTAACCCAAACAATTCTTATTTTAACGTAAAACTGGTTTTAGAAACCAATTCGCTTTTGTCGAAAACATTGACAAAATACGTTCCTTTTGCAAAATCTTTTCCAGGTAAATCTTCTGAAACCTGAACCGTTTTGTTTTCATATTTTACATTAGCAATGAAACTATAAGTTAATGCTTTATCATCAAAATTTATAGTTTGTTTGTCCCCTAAAACATTACTTTTACTATCTATTACTTGCACGTAATATTGTTTGTCACCTGATTTCGCAATTTGATTTTCGGCAATAGTGAAACTGATTTTAAGCACATCAGCTCTTCCTGCTCGATCCGTTACTTCTTGCTTTCCAGAACTTCTTATTTTGTAGGCGGCGGTTTGCATATTTAAAACCGTCAATTTCGAACCTTTTTCTACTGTTTTTGATAACTCTTCATTTTGCCCTACCAATACTTCATTGAATTTTTTGGATTCTCCTAATACCACAACAGTACTATCTCGTTCAATGGTTAAAGTTGTATTTTGCTTTTTAAGCGTTTCGTTTTCAGCCATTAAAACTTTCAAATTACTTTCTAATTTCTGATACTGAGCTCTATATTTAGACGCATCCCCTTTTGATTTACTCACATCATTCATCAAGTTCACCACTTTATCTCGCTCTTTTACTAGTTCGTCAGACATTGAAGTGTTTTCGGCAATGGCTGCATCATAAGTGTCCTTTAGTGCTTGCAAATCTTTCATAACCGTCTCCTTTTCAGTCAATGTAGTTGTTAGGACTGTTTGCACTTCTTTTGCTTCGGATGAAATCTTATAGATATAAAATAAACTGCCTATCAATAGGATAGCTAATACTGCGATAATAATCTTGAGACTTGTGTTCGAACTGTTTTGTTGACCTTCCATTTTGTTTAAGTTTTCTATTAAAAATTAAAAATATATTTTAACCAAATTTAATAATATAATTTGTCTTAACAACGGATTATAAACATTTATATTATATTTGACCGGATTTAAATTGATATGGAAAAACTAATACCGTTCACGATAAATGATCTTGCAAAAGTTACAAACCACCGTAGTGGCGAAATAAAATTTGGAGAGAAGATGTTAACCATTCCAAAAGGAATGGATAGTACTGTGTTTTTGAAAACCTGTGAAGCAAAATATGTCCTGTTTGGAATTCCGGAAGACATCGGTGTTAGAGCTAATTACGGAAGACCAGGAGCTGCATCGGCTTGGGAATCTGCCATCGCTAGTATTGCAAACATTCAACACAATCGGTTCTGTAAAGGTAGCCAGATCGTAGTTTTAGGACAATTGAACGTCCTTGCTGAAATGAGAGAAGTAGAACATTTAGATTTTAATGACATCGACGATCGTTCAAAATTGAGTCAGCTGGTCGAAAAAATTGATAAAGATGTTTCGCATATCATTTTTAACATCATAAAAGCGGGAAAAACTCCAATTATTATCGGTGGTGGTCACAATAATTCATACGGAAATATAAAAGGAACAGCGCTTGCTAAAGGAAAATCTATCAATGCCATAAATTTTGATGCCCATTCCGTTTTTAGAATTCTCGAAGGACGTCATAGCGGAAATGGTTTTTCTTATGCTTTTGAAGAAGGTTTTCTTAAAAAGTATTTTATTTTTGGGTTGCACGAAAACTACACCTCCAAAAGTGTTTTAGATAGTATTAAAAAAATTGAAGATCGAGTACGGTATAACACGTACGACAGTATCAATATCCGAAAGGAGAAAAACTTCCATCAAGAACTTATTCAATCGGCACAATTCATTCAAAATGATTTTTACGGCATCGAAGTAGATTTAGATGCCATTCCAAATATTGCCAGTAGTGCTATGACTTTAAGTGGATTTTCTATTGAGGAATTGCGTCAGTTTATAACTTTCTTTGCAAAAAATAAAAATGCGGCTTATCTCCATATTTGTGAAGGCGCACCCGATTTATGTGATGAGAAAAACAATCATTTAATTGGTAAGCTCATCGGCTATTTAGTTACTGATTTTATAAAATCGAACAATGAAATCGATTTGGACTAAATCGTAAATATTGGGGATAATGACCTAAAAATCAAGGTAAACGCATTAAAATATTTAGACACGAATTGCACTAACTTTCTCAAATTATTTTTATTATTTAAAAAAATATACAAATTTCAACTGCCTTTGGCAGTTTCGTGAAATTTATGCAGCACCCAGTTCGTGTAAATTAATGCAATTCGTGTAAAAATAAATTAAAGACAATTTTAATGCGTTTTCCCTGCTAAAAATCAATAGCAAAACTCCCTAAAAATAATAAACCTATCTTTGCAAAAATTATCTACATAAAAAATTCTAGATATTTAATACAAAATATATGTTATTCGAAGATTTATCACTGTCCAAAAGTATTCAAAAAGCCGTATTTGAAGAAGGCTATACCAACCCAACACCTATTCAAGAACAAGCCATACCATTGGTTTTGGCAGGAAGAGACTTAATTGGCTGCGCACAAACAGGCACGGGAAAAACGGCAGCCTTTGCCATTCCCATTATACACCAACTGCACCGAATTGTAGGTTCTTCTAAAAAAGCCAAAGAAATTCGGGCCTTAATCGTTACTCCAACTCGAGAATTAGCGGTACAAATTGGACAAAGTTTTGACACCTATGGCAAATATACTAACTTAACTCAACTCACTATTTTTGGTGGCGTTTCGCAAGTCCCACAAGTTGATGCACTTCGCCAAGGAATCGATGTTTTGGTGGCAACACCTGGAAGATTGCTCGATTTGCACAAACAAGGTTTTATCGATTTCGATCATTTGCACACCTTAGTCCTTGACGAAGCCGATCAAATGTTGGATATGGGATTTATAAACGATGTCAAGAAAATTGTCAAGCTTACGCCAAAAAATCGACAAACCTTGCTATTCTCGGCAACAATGCCAATAGCTATTCGAGAATTGGCCGAAATGTTTTTGAAAGACCCTGAAAAAGTAGAGGTTTCGCCTGTTTCTTCCACGGCTGAAAACGTTGAACAACATGTTTACTTTGTCGAAAAAACCGAGAAAAGAAACTTGCTTTACCATTTAATCAAAAATCATAATTTATCGGATGTTTTGGTTTTTTCGAGAACCAAACATGGTGCGGACAACGTGGTGAAGGCTTTACGTAAAAATAATATTGCCGCCGAAGCCATTCACGGTGACAAATCTCAAAATGCCAGACAACGGGTTTTAGATGCTTTCAAAAAGAAAGAAGTTGGCGTACTTGTTGCCACTGATATTGCCGCTCGTGGCATTGATATTGACCAATTGCCGTTTGTCATCAATTTTGATTTACCCAACATTCCAGAAACTTATGTGCATCGAATAGGAAGAACGGGGCGTGCAGGAAATGAAGGAATAGCGATTTCTTTTTGCAGTAAAGACGAACATCAATATTGGAAGGATATTCAAAAACTAATCAAAGTCGAGGTAAAAACCATTAGTGATCATCCGTATCCGTGGCATTCTGGAAGTCCAGAAACGGCTTCAGGAGGTTCGACAAAACCAAAAAACTCCAACCGAAGCGGTGGTGCGCACAAATCAAGAAAATCCGACGCCTCGAAACAAAATAAAAAACGCTGGTACTAAATGTCCCAAGACGGCGTTTTTATTTAATTAGTCAACCCATAATACCATTGGTTGAGGGTCAAGTTACGGCAGTAGAAATGTGCTGTTTTTTTCTTAAAAAAACAGATAGTACTTATTTTTGCTTAAAAAAATAAAAATTAATCGATTAATCGATTAATTTTTAGCAATAAATTAAAAATTTACTACAACATTACCATTACATTTGATCCGTCGAGACTGCTTGACAAAAGTGAAATCGATGACAAAATGCTTGTAACAACTCCAAAAAGCTGCCATTTGCAAGTGCGTTTTTACATTTGAGGCTATTTTTTTTACTTTCTTACCGTATAGTTTATTTATACACCATTTTTTATTATTTGCCTCAAAAACAAATATATTCACAGAAATAAAACCGCTATGAAAAAAATTTTGTCCCTAGTATTTGTTTTACACTACTTTTTCCTCTGTGCACAATCCACTCAAGGATTTGTGTACCAATCAACGATTAGAAATAGTAGCAATCAATTCGTTGCAAATCAAAATGTAAAACATCGTTTTACGATACGACAAAACTCCTATACAGGTTCCATTGTCTATAGAGAAACACAAAATCCTACGACAAATAGTATCGGAAACATTAGTGTAATTATCGGAACTGGAACAGCCGAAACGGGGAATTTTTCTCAAATTAACTGGACCCAAGGAACCTACTATATGGGAATAGAATACTTCTCTGGAAGCACTTGCCAATGGATAGATGTTACCATGAATTCTGGAGGTCAAGTAATCAGTTTTTGCCACGGTTCCTATATTTGGAGTGCTTGTCAACCGGCAGGAAATTTGGTTTGGTCGGATGAATTCAATGGAACAGGTGCAATAGATTCGAGTAAATGGTTTCAGCAAACGCAATTAATCAACGGTGTAAGTTGGCATAATGGAGAGATTCAACATTACACCAATCGTCAAACAAATTCATTTGAAAATAATGGTTCTTTAAACATCGTGGCAATAAAAGAAACTTTTACAGATCAAGGACAAACAAAACAATATACATCGGCGAGACTAAATTCTAAATTTGCTTTTAAATATGGTCGTGTTGAAGTTCGTGCAAAATTACCTTCGGGAATTGGCACGTGGCCAGCAATCTGGATGTTAGGGAAAAATATTATTGAAACAGGTGCATTTTGGTCCAGTACATTTGGAACTGCCTACTGGCCTGCTTGTGGGGAAGTTGATATTATGGAGCATTGGGGTTCTAATCAAAATTATGTTCAAAGTGCCATGCATACACCGTCAAGTTATGGAAATACAGCAAATCTAGGTGGACAAGTTGTTGCAACAGCATCTAGTCAGTTTCATGTTTATACCCTAGATTGGACGGCAGAAAAAATGGTATTTAGTGTTGATGGTGTTGTACATTATACCTATAACCCAACCGTAAAAAATGCAAACACCTGGCCGTTCGATTCAGAGCAATATGTATTACTTAACTTGGCCATCTTACCTTCTATTAGTCAAAATTATACAAGCAGCGCGATGGAAGTAGATTATATTAGGATATACAAATAGCGTTTTAGAAATTCTATATAATTTTGAAATTTGGGAAAATGACTCTGTATTGTATTCTCTACAATACTACATTAAGTCGATTTTACACACCCAAATAATGTTTTTATGAATTAAAAAAAGTTATTTATAGAAAAAATCAACTCTATTTACTTGATTTAAATTTCAACTAATAACAAATGGAGAATTACTGACTAATTAGAGATTAGTCCGAATTTCGTAGCAATTCACAAAAAAAACAGAATCTTAGAACGATTTGAAAGTAAAATAAAAAGTTAGAAAAATTATTCGAGCTTATTAAAAAACGTAACGAGGTAAAGCCATATTTTTGTAAAAAATTTATCGCTAAATAGTTTAAAATGACAAATTATTTAATCATTCCAGGACTTGGAAATTCTGGACCAGAGCATTGGCAAACTTATTTTCAAAATTCAAATGACAATTTTGACAGAATTGAGCAGGAAGAATGGGATTCACCAGATTGTGACCAGTGGTTAAAAACAGTTGACGAAAGGGTTTCTGAATTTGACCTTTCAAGTGTTGTACTAATTGGACATAGTTTAGGATGTGCAACTATTGCGCATTGGGCTACGAAATACAAATTAAAGGAGCGTTGTTAGTTGCTCCAAGCGACATTGAAGCAACAAAATACAAATTTCCGGCAACAGGTTTTGCTCCTATTCCGCTTAACAAAATAAACTTTAAAACAATTGTAGTTGCAAGTTCAAACGATATTTGGGTTTCATTAGCTAGAGCAATTTTTTTTGCGGATCATTGGGGAAGTGAATTTATAAATATTGGAGATGCCGGTCACATCAATGCAGATTCAGGACATTCAGAATGGAATGATGGTTTGAAAATATTAAAATCAATTGTTTGACCAACTTATTGGTTTCAACAACAGCTAGAGTCGCTTCGTACTAAAACACGAACAATAAATCCAGCTTTTAAAGTCTTGGCCTTGAAGAAGCATTTCTAAAATGAATCCTCGCCTTCCCATTTACCAACAACTGATGTGGCTAATGCATTTCCTAAAACATTAGTTGCGCTTCTAAACATATCACAAAAATGGTCTATTGGAAGAATCAAAGCAATCCCTTCAACTGGAATATCAAACATTCCACAAGTGGCGGCTACAATAACTAGACTGGCTCTTGGAACTCCTGCAATTCCTTTGCTGGTAAGCATCAATACCAAAAGCATGGTCATTTGGGTTCCCATATCTAAATGAATGCCGTAGGCTTGGGCGATAAACAAACTCGCAAAAGTCATATACATCATACTGCCATCTAAATTGAAAGAATATCCTAGAGGCAGCATAAAAGCCACGATTTTGTCTTTGATACCAAAGCGTTCTAATTCCTCGGTCAATTTTGGAAAAACTGCTTCGCTACTCGTTGTGCTAAAGGCAATAATCAACGGACCAACAATGTGATTTAATAATGATTTCATTCTTTTTCCAAGGAAAATAAACCCTACTGCTAGGAGAAAAATCCATAAAGATCCAATGCCAACTAAAAATGATCCAAAAAATTTGATGTAAGTTAATACTAAATCATTCAGATCTTTTATTGCAAAAACACCTGCGATTGCACCAAATACGCCCATTGGAGCGAACTTCATCACATAATTCACCATTTTAAGGACAATATGTGATAAAACTTCTATTCCCTGAATTACTGGTTTTGCATAATTGCCAATTGAAGCTGCTGCTAAACCAAAAAAGATAGAGAAAATAACTATTTGAATAATTTCATTATTCGCCATCGCTTCTACTATGCTTTTGGGAATAATGTGTTCGATAAAACTTTGGATTGAAAAATTTTGCGTTTTTCCTGTTACTTCTGCGGCTGTAGATAAATCAATATTGGATAAATTCAGTCCAACTCCCGGTTCTAAAACATTAACCCAAAACAATCCAATTAAAAGTGAAATAAAGGAAGCACTGAAAAACCAACCTAATGCTTTTCCGCCTACTCTTCCAACCGTTTTAATATCGCCTAACTTAGCAATTCCAGGAACTAATGTGCTAAAAACCAAAACGGCAATAATCATTTGCACCAAACGAATAAAAACGGTAGCTAAAATTTTTATCTTATCGCTAAAATCTTTGGCAAAAGAAGCATCATAGTTATTGTGAACATAAATTCCCAAGAATGCGCCTAACAACATTGCAAGAACAATTTGAACAGTCAGATTTCCTAAAAAGGAAGTTTTTTTGGTTTCAGCTTGGGTCATTTTTTTTTAGTATTCAGTAAGCAGTATTTAGTTTGCAGTTTGTACTGAACACTACAAACTGAACACTGCAAACTATTTAAAATAGGTTTTGTTTAATAAATAAAAATCGGCAAGAACAATGGCTGCCATCGCTTCAACAATTGGAACAGCACGAGGAACAACGCACGGATCGTGACGTCCTTTGCCTTGCATTTCTGCAATATTCCCTTGATTATCCAAAGATTCTTGCTTTTGCATAATAGTTGCCACTGGTTTGAAAGCTACTCGGAAATAAATATCCATTCCGTTGCTGATTCCGCCCTGTATTCCTCCCGAAAGATTGGTTTTAGTGGTTCCATCAGTATTATACAAATCATTGTGTTCGCTTCCTTTCATTTGTGCTCCATAAAAACCGCTACCAAATTCGAATCCTTTCACCGCATTAATCGAAAGCATTGCTTTACCTAATTCGGCATGCAATTTGTCGAAAACGGGTTCTCCTAAACCAATTGGAACATTTTGTATTACACAGGATATGATTCCGCCAACGGTATCTCCTTGCTTCTTTATCACACGAATGTATTCTTCCATTTCTGCTGCCATTTCTTCATCTGGACATCGCACTGGATTGCTTTCAATTTTAGAAAAATCCAAATCTTGATACGGTTTTTCCAATACTATTGAACCCACTGCAGAAACAAAAGCATTAATTTTTAACTCTGGTAACATTTGTTTTGCAATCGCTCCTGCCACAACTCTACTAGCGGTTTCACGAGCAGAACTTCTTCCTCCTCCACGATAATCACGAACGCCATATTTTTTCTCATACACATAATCCGCATGACTCGGTCTGTAATTGTCTTTTATGTGCGAATAATCATCCGATTTTTGATTGGTGTTCGGGATAATAAAACCGATAGGTGTTCCGGTAGTTTTTCCCTCGAAAATTCCGGATAAAAATTGTACATCATCAGGTTCTTTACGTTGGGTTACTATAGCAGATTGACCTGGTTTTCTTCGTGACATTTCAAATTGAATGGCTTCCAAATCTAGTGCGATTCCTGAAGGACATCCGTCAATTATTCCTCCTAAAGCTTCTCCGTGCGATTCGCCAAAAGTTGTTATTCTAAATAGGGTTCCGTAGCTATTTCCTGCCATTATAATTAGTTTTGAACAAATATAATATTTTAGTTCAAAGTTCAAAAGTTTAAAGTGCGAAGTTTTGAGAAACCGATTTCAATTAACTGCTTTTAACCAGGATTGCATTTTTTTTATTCATCTAAATTCGAAGGTATTTTAATACTAATTAGTCCAACAAAAAAAACATTGAATTCGAATATACTTCTTTTTTGAAGAAATTATATATTTGTAATAATCAAAAAATAAAAAATATGAAAAAAATCGTTTTAGTATTCGCACTATTTTATGCAATTCAATTTATAAACGCTCAGGAAATTGGTTTCCGTTTAGGCAATGTCGTTGGTGGTAGTGCCGCTGTCGATGGTGTGTTCTCCCTTGGAAAATTTAGTAGAGTCCACGCTGATGTTTCCTTCGGAGACGGTGGAGTTGGTGTGGAAGCCCTTTGGGATTTTCTCTACAAACCTGTAGATGGTGAGGCTCTAAAATGGTACGTTGGAGTTGGTCCTTCTATGAATATTAATGATGATTTTTTATTGGGAGCAAGCGGTGAAATTGGCCTAGAATACCGTTTTAAAGAAGTTCCAATTGTTTTAGGATTAGATTGGAGGCCCACCTTATGGATAGTGGAAGAAACTGATTTTCAAGCTGGTGGATTTGGATTTAATGCCCGTTATGCTTTTTAGGAAATTGGTATTTATAGCCAACAAAAATATTTTCATTTACAGTCTATTAAATGGAATTCATAGCGGACATTTTGCCTACGAGCGTTAAGTCAATGATGGTTTAGGGCTCAAATACAAATATTATGATATGAATGCATAAAAAAATGTTGAAACAATTAGAATAGTATCTAGAACAACTTAAATCAATCGTTACGCTCGAACTATTCCAAGCAAAAAACCCTTTTCCAAACCAGAAAAGGGTTTTCTTTTGCATTATTGGGTTGATTCAGACTTTTTGCATTTTAGAGATAATTTATCCCTTCTTACCAACTTTCTGCCGTGAGCATTAAAAGTTTCCTTTTATAAAAAAAAATTTTGATTTGTGGAATTTCTGTCGGACAACTAATTGCTTTTTAGCGATACAATGCTGGAGCAGAAAAAAAAATAGGCTTAAGACCAAGGGGACCAATTGTTTATGAGAATTTAGTGATGGCCTTTCGATACAGTTCCTCATAGAGCGGCAGAATCTTTTCAATATCAAATTGCTTTGCAACGGATAATGCATTTACTTTAAATTGATTCAAAGTGGCATCGTCTTTCAATATTTTCAGTGCATTTTCGGCCATTTCATCTATATTGCCTTTATCACTTAAATACCCTGAAATTCCTTCAAAATTCACTTCGGGTAAACCTCCCGAATTGCTGGAAATTACAGGAACACTCCACGCCATCGCTTCGAGAGCAGCAAGACCAAAACTTTCTGTTTCCGAAGGCAATAAAAACAAATCGGTGTAACTCAATATTTTGTCAATTTCATTACTGTTTCCGAAGAAAATAACTTTGTCCTGAATACCCAATTCACGGCATAAATATTCTGCTTTTTCCTTCTCAGGTCCGTCACCTACCATCATTAATTTGGCTGGAATTTGCTTCTGTATTTGATAAAAAA
>CAMBHH010000028.1 GCA_945866505.1 Flavobacterium psychrophilum | reverse complement strand
TATTGGGACGTTTTGTTATTAGTGAAATTCGTTGTAATTTGATGTTTATTTAACTCTAATCACAAAATAATTTTTCTTTCCGCTTTGCAACAATACAAATTGATTGTTGATTAAATCTTTGGTCGATAGCACGAATTCTTCAGTAACTTTTTCTCTGTTAACCGAAATAGAATTGGCAGTCAAGGCACGTCTGGCTTCACCATTCGATTTTAGAAATCCTGTTTTTTCGTTTAAAACGTCAACAATGTTTATTCCGGTTTCAATTTCATTCATAGCGATTTCGGCTTGTGGAACTCCGTCAAAAACTTCCAAAAAAGTCGCTTCGTCCAATTGTTTCAAATCATCCGCGGTGGCATTTCCAAAAAGAATTGCAGATGCTTTAATAGCATTTTCTAAATCTTCCTTAGAATGTACCATAATAGTAATTTCTTCGGCTAATCGTTTTTGCAACAAACGCAAATGTGGTGCTTCTCGATGTTGTACCGTTAAATCCTCAATTTCTTCTTTCGATAAAAACGTAAAAATTTTGATGTATTTTTCGGCATCAATATCAGAAGTATTCAACCAATATTGATAAAATTTATAAGGTGACGTTCTAGCAGAATCCAACCAAATATTTCCTCCTTCGGATTTTCCAAACTTGGTTCCGTCAGCTTTTGTAATTAAAGGACAAGTCAAAGCATAGGCTTTTCCGCTTGCAATTCTTCGCACTAACTCGGTTCCAGTTGTGATATTTCCCCATTGGTCGCTTCCTCCCATTTGAAGTGTACAGCTTTTATCGCTATACAAATGTAAAAAGTCATATCCTTGAACCAATTGATACGTAAATTCCGTGAACGACATTCCTTCGGCAGCTTCAGACGACAAACGTTTCTTCACAGAATCCTTTGCCATCATATAATTTACAGTAATATGTTTTCCAACGTCACGAATGAAATCCAGAAAAGAAAAATTCTTCATCCAATCGTAATTATTAACCAACTCCGCAGCGTTAGGAGCAGCTGAAGTAAAATCCAAAAAACGGGACAACTGTGCTTTAATCGCTTCCTGATTGTGACGTAAAGTGGCTTCGTCTAATAAGTTCCTTTCATTCGATTTTCCAGATGGATCACCAATCATTCCTGTTGCACCACCTACTAAAGCCAATGGTTTGTGTCCGGATAATTGAAAATGTTTCAACAACATTACACCGACTAAATGTCCAATGTGCAACGAATCGGCAGTGGGGTCAATTCCCACATAAGCCACACGCATTTGTTCCATCAAATGTTCTTCAGTGCCTGGCATAACATCGTGGAGCATTCCTCTCCAAGTCACTTCTTCAATAAAATTCTTCATCTTAAAAATCAATTTCGGCAAAGATATGAATTTCAATGGCAATGGCAATTTCAAAATTACAATGGCAATTTCAATTTCAATTAAAACACTCGCTTCAAAAATCGAGTTTGATGCAAAATTAATAGTGTTTGCCAAGCAATTTATAGCGATTCATATTGCATTGCGTTAGCATCGCCGAGGTAAATGCAATTGTCATTGCTATTGATATTGATTTTGCTATTTATATTGCCATTGATTTTATTACATTTACAAAATGGTTTTAGTAACGGGAGGAACAGGCTTAGTAGGTTCGCATTTACTACTTCATTTAATTGAAAATGGAGAAAGCGTTCGTGCCATCTATCGAAATTTGGAAACTATCCAAAAAGCCAAAAACCTCTTTTCTTATTACAAAAAAGAAAATTTATTCGAAAAAGTAAATTGGTTACAAGCAGATATTCTCGATGTTCCGTCTTTAGAAATCGCTTTCGAAAAAGTGGATTACGTTTACCACTGTGCTGCTTTTATTTCATTCGACCCAAAAGATGAAGATGTAATTCGGAAAACCAATATTGAAGGAACGGCAAATGTGGTCAATTTTTGCCTTGCTAAAAACGTAAAAAAACTTTGTTTTATAAGTTCTATCGCTGCTCTTGGTGATTTAAAGGAAAATGAAAAAATTATCACGGAAGAAACTGAATGGAATCCTGAAAAATCGCATAGTGATTATGCCATTTCTAAATTTGGTGCCGAAATGGAAATCTGGCGTGGGCAACAAGAGGGTTTAAATAGTGTAATTGTAAATCCTGGAGTAATACTTGGACCCAGAATTTGGGAGCATGGAAGCGGAATTCTTTTTAAAAAAATAGAAAACGGATTTCCCTTTTATACCAAAGGAACTACCGGATTTGTCGCCGTGACCGATGTTGTAAAGATTATGGTGCAACTGATGAAAAGCGAGATAAAAAATGACCGATTTGCTCTAGTGGCCAATACTATCAACTTTCAAGAATTGTTTAATTCAATGGCCGATGCCATAAAAGTCAAAAGGACTTCCGTTTATATTTCTCCCTTTGTAACTGGGATTTTGTGGAGAATAGATTGGTTTTTCTCCACTTTTTTTCGAACAAAAAGAATGCTAGATAAAGAAACTGCAATTGCCTCTTATTCAAAAAATTTTTATTCAAACGAAAAAATTAAAAATGCATTACAACTAGATTTTTTAGACATCCATCAATATATAAAAGAAAATTCAAGTTTATAAATTCTTATTTTTTTTCTTTCTGCAATAAATCTGATGATTTTGAAGTTTTGAGTTGGTTTGCCTTTTTAACAGAATCGGTTTGCTTTTTTAAAATCAGATTGTGCTTTGCTTTTTTTATAGAATCCGCAACTTTCTTTTCTTCTAGTTTTTTCTTGGTCTTTGCCTTCAACATTTCTTGCTTTGCTTCGGCTTTAATCAATACATTAACCTGAGTTTTTTCGTTATCCAATCGAGCTTTAATCTGATTGTACATTTTTTCATATTCCTCGTAGTCAGCTGCATAATAAATATTGCTTTGTGCAAATTGAACGCTATCAATTTTATGTTTTTTATAAATGTATTGGTTCGATGTGAATTTCATCGAATCCATCAAAGCAGGATTTTCCACTTTCATGGCTTCCAAAAGCGCCAAATCATACATAATATTGACCATTTTTTCTTTTTCGATTAAGCTTTTTGGCTCCTTAACCAACTCTTTATTACAGCTTATACCAAAAATGAAAACAATAAAAACCAGAAATATTTTTTTCATAATGCAAATTATCTATCAAACAATAATCGTTTTCCAGCTCTAATGTCTTTCACTTTAAAAGCAGCATAAACTAATTGTCCGTTTACAAAAGTATGCGTAATTCGGGATTTGAAAGTAAAACCTTCAAAAGGTGACCATCCGCATTTTGCTAAAATATTTTCTTTTTTTACACTCCAAGGCAAACCTGAATTTACGATGACCAAATCAGCATAATAGCCTTCTTTAATAAATCCACGCTTTTCAATTTTGAAAATCTTAGCGGGATTGTGGCACATTTTTTCCACAATTATTTCAATACTTATTTTACCTTGATGAAACGCTTCAAACATTGCCACAACAGCGTGTTGCACTAGCGGTCCGCCAGAAGGTGCTTTCAAATAAGGTTGTTTTTTTTCTTCCAAAGTATGAGGTGCATGATCCGTTGCAATCACATCAATTCTACCGTCATTCAAGGCTTCCCAAAGCACTTTTCGGTCATTTTCAGTTTTTACTGCTGGGTTCCATTTGATAAAATTACCTTTGGTTGCATAATCTTCATTGGTAAACCATAAATGATGAATGCAAACTTCGGCAGTAATTTTCTTGTCTTCCAATGGAATTTTATTGGTAAATAAAGTCATTTCTTTCGCTGTCGAAAGATGAAAAACATGCAATCTTGCTCCCGTTTTTTTGGCTAAAGCAATCGCTTTGGAAGACGAAATATAACAAGCTTCCTCGCTTCGAATGAGATGATGAGCCGTTACTGGAATGTTTTCGCCAAACTCAGCTTCAAATTTTTCTACATTATTTTTTATGGTAGTTTCGTCCTCACAATGCACCGCAATCAACAGTGGTGTACTCGAAAATATCTTTTCTAAAACCGCTTCATTATCCACCAACATATTGCCCGTTGACGAACCCAAAAATATTTTTATTCCTGCAACATTCTTCGGATTTGTCTTTAGAACCTCATCCAGATTGTCATTGGTTGCACCCATCATAAACGAATAATTCGCATAAGAGTTTTGTGCAGCAATTTGATATTTTTCTTCTAAAAGTTCTTGAGTAACCGCATTTGGAACCGTATTGGGTTGCTCGATAAACGAAGTAATTCCTCCCGCAACAGCAGCTTTCGACTCCGATTCTATATCGCCTTTGTGGGTCAATCCTGGTTCTCTAAAATGTACCTGATCGTCAATAGCTCCTGGAATCAAATAATTTCCTTCGGCATCAATAATCTTACATTCAGACGATTTTGCGCTGATGCTTTCCGCAATTTCAACAATTAAGTCATTTTCAATTAAAACATCACCTTCAAAAATAGTTCCCTCGTTTACTATTTTAGCATTTTTGATTAAAATCTTATTCATATTAAGCGTGCTTTATAAGGTATTAAATAATCTTTTTAAGCGAAGAGCTATAACTCCTAAAACAGCTTCCTTAAAAATAGCGCTACTCATCTTGGATTGTCCCTTTGTTCGGTCAGTAAAAATAATGGGAACTTCTACAATTTCAAATTTTTTGCAAAAAGTTCTGTATTTCATTTCAATTTGGAACGCATATCCCACAAATTTTATTTTATCTAAATTGATCCCAACTAAAACCTCACTTTTATAGCAAATGAATCCTGCTGTGGCATCGTGAATTTGCATTCCAGTTATAAACCGAACATAAACTGATGCAAAATAAGACATTAAAACTCGACTCAAAGGCCAGTTTACTACATTTACACCAGTCACATAGCGGGAACCAATAGCCAAATCTGCTCCTCCAAAATGGCACGCATCATATAATTTTTCTAAGTCATTTGGATTGTGCGAAAAATCGGCGTCCATTTCGAAAACATAATTGTATTTATGCTCCAAAGCCCAACGAAAACCGTGCACATAAGCTGTTCCTAACCCTAATTTTCCAATTCTTTTTTCTAAAAACAATCTTCCCTCAAATTCAGATTGCAGCAAACTTACTTTTTCAGCAGTATGGTCCGGCGAATTGTCATCAATAACAAGGACATGAAATGGTTTATGCTGAGAAAGCACTGCTCTAATGATGCTTTCGATATTCTCAATTTCGTTATAGGTAGGAATTATAACAATACAATCATTCATATCTCGATTAATTTCAGCGCAAAAGTAAACTTTTTATACGATTTCATTCCAATGTGCTACTACTATTTGTTAATTTGTAGCAATACTATGACACCATTCACACTCTGAATTTAAATTTGTGCTTCACATCAATTTCATATTTACTTTATAATAAAAATAATGAAATAAAAAATTAGTAATTTTGCACCAATATGATTGATAATTTACTTCATTTGAGGATAATCGACAATAAAGATTGGGCTACAGTCTTGTTTGTCATGTCTTTTGCTACCATTGCAATAACAAAATCAGCTTTTGAAAATCGATTTGCCGATTTTGCTAAATTAATTTATTCCGATAAATACACTTCTATTTATAAAGACGGAAGTCACCTTAATAGTAGTTTTACCTTGGTGCTATTTGTGGTCCAAATTATTTCATTTGCCTTCTTTATTCAGATTTCACTTTCTCACTTTGGCTACGGTTCAAAAACCGATTGGATTTTGTTCATTCAAATAATTACATTCGTTATTTACTTCGTTTTATCAAAATTTTTGGTTGAAAAAATTATCGCCAATGCTTTCGATATTGAAGAGATTATTGAACAATTCAACCTTCAGAAAGTTATTTTCAGAACTTACATAGGTATATTCTTATTGCCGATTAACATTGTTTTGTTCTATAGTGATGGTGTTTCAAACAATTTTATGATATTACTCATCCTTATTGTATTGGCTTCTTGTGTATTAACTTATTTAGTATCAATAAAAAAACATCAAAATGTAATATTTAGTAAGTTGTTTTATTTTATTTTATATCTTTGCGCTCTCGAAATAGGACCTTATTATTTTATGTATTTTTGGTTCACAAAAGGTATTGCTTAGAAAATGTCAAATATGAAAGTAAAAACAATTTTGGTGTCACAGCCCGAGCCTAAAGTGGAAAATTCCCCTTACTTTGAAATTCAAAATAAGCATAAAGTAAAAGTTGACTTTAGACCTTTTATACATGTTGAAGGAGTTAACGCTAAAGATATTAGAATTCAAAAAATCGATCTAAATCATTTTACAGCTATCATTTTGACTAGCAAAAACGCTGTAGATCACTTTTTTAGAGTTGCTGATGAAATGCGTTATAAAGTTCCCGAAGGATTAAAATATTTTTGTCAATCCGAAGCAATCGCATTTTATTTGCAAAAATATGTGGTGTATCGTAAACGTAAAATCTATGTTGGCCCAAAAGATTTTGCAGATTTATCACCTTTGATTAAAAAGTACAAAGATGAAAAATTCTTATTGCCAGCTTCAGACCAACTTAATGCTGATGCTCCAATAACATTAAACAATCTTAAAGTCGATTGGACTCAGGCCGTTTTTTACAAAACAGTAGTTAGCGATTTATCTGATTTAGCCGATGTTTACTATGACGTACTTGCCTTCTTTAGTCCGTCGGGAATTAAGTCATTATTTTGCAATTTTCCTGATTTTGAACAAAACAATACTAGAATTGCGGTTTTCGGAAGCACAACTCAAAAGGCGGCTTTAGAAAAAGGATTAAGAATTGACATTCTTGCTCCAACTCCAGAAACTCCTTCGATGACAATGGCTTTAGAAAAATATATTTCAGAAGCGAATAAGGGAAAATAAAACTCACCAAAACATAAAAAAAATTCCAAACTCCATAAACAATTGGAATTTGGAATTTTTTTATTTGGAAGTTCTTTCTATTCCCTTCTTCCCCCCATATAAATGGAAACATAATACAACAAGGTTGCTATCGACCCCAAAGCGGCAACAACATAAGTTCTGGCAGCCCATTTCAAGGCGTCTTTTGCGCCAGCTTGTTCCTGTTGCGACAACATTCTTTTGTTTTCTAACCAGGCCAATGCACGATTACTTGCATCGTATTCTACTGGCAAAGTTACAATCGAAAATAAAGTTGTGGCGGCAAAAATCACGATTCCTATTAACAAAAGCGATGGAAACGTTTTAATCATCAAAATTCCAGCCAACAAAATCCATTGCATATAAGACGAAGCCACATTGACTACTGGAACTAATTGAGAACGTAATGTCAACCAACTATAAGCTGTAGCGTGTTGCACGGCGTGACCACATTCGTGAGCCGCTACCGCAGCCGCAGCGGCATTTCTTTGATTATAAACCGCTTCGCTTAAATTCACTGTTTTATCGGCAGGATTGTAATGATCAGTCAATTGTCCTTCAACCGAAATCACTTTTACATCCCGAATTCCGTGATCGGCAAGCATTTTCTCGGCGATTTCTTTTCCTGACATTCCGTTTTGCAAATGCAGTTTGGAGTATTCTTCAAATTTACTCTTCAATCTTGAACTCACTAACCAGCTGGCCAGCATAATTAAACCTGCTAAAAGCATATATCCCATTCCCATAATTTTGTTTTTTAATGTGTTTGAAACTAGAACATCAAATTTTAAACCAAATTTAGAAAATGTCAATTTGACATTCGTTAAAAAATCTTTAAAATAGCAAGTGCAATTTCAATGGCAAGAAAAAAGCTCAACCAAAAAATAACAGACCATTTTGTCATTCCGTAGGAATCTATTTCTATTTACTGTAAAAACAGATTCCTACGGAATGACAAATTATGAGCAAAAAAACGCAAACTCCAATTAACTACTTTTTTTGGAATTTGGAATTTTCAAAGTTAGAATTTTGCCTTTTATCCCACCAAATTAATCACTTTTCCAGGAACAATGATTATTTTATTTGGCGTTTTTCCGTCCAATTGTTTCAAAGTTCTTTCGTCTTTCATTATGATTTCCTGAATTTCAGGAACCGATAAATCCAAAGGCAATTCTATAGTAAAACGCATTTTCCCATTGAAAGAAACCGGATATTCCTTGCTGCTTTCCACCAAATGTTTTTCGTCCAATATTGGAAAAGCAACGGTCGAAATCGAGCCTGCATTTCCTAATTGACTCCACAATTCCTCAGCAATATGCGGTGCATAAGACGAAATCAAGACTGTCAATGGTTCTAAAATTGCACGAGAATGACAATTTTGGGTTGACAATTCATTCACGCAAATCATAAACTGTGACACTGAAGTGTTGAAAGAGAACCCTTCAATATCTTCTGCTACTTTTTTGATGGTTTTATGTAATGATTTTAAGTTGTCTTTCGTTGGCGTCTCGTTATTTACAATTAAACCATTTTCGTCAAAATACAAACGCCATAATTTTTTAAGAAAACCAAAAACTCCAGAAATTCCTGCGGTGTTCCATGGTTTGGCTTGTTCCAATGGTCCTAAGAACATTTCATATAAACGCAAAGTATCAGCGCCGTATTCATTGCAAATATCATCTGGAGTAACTACATTGTATTTCGATTTGGACATTTTTTCGATTTCGCGACCAACGATATATTTTCCGTTTTCTTCGGTAATAAAAATAGCATCCGCATAATCTTCTCTCCAAGCTTTGAATTTTTCTGTATCTAATTCATCTGAAGAATTAACCATTGAAACATCAACGTGAATAGGCATCAATAGAAATTCTAAATCAATTTTTATTGAGGATACATTTATACCATATATAGATATCAACTTCCAACCCAAAAGATTTACAAAATCCAAATATTCTTTATCAACATCATCATTAATTATTACTTTCAAGTTATCATCAATAAAAACAACTTTAGCTATTTCAGATTCACTATCATAATCAAATTCAATTTGACGAATACCGCTTAATGAACAAATTTTATTAAATATTTGAAATTCACTTTTTGATATAAATAAATTTTTATTTTCAAAACTATCGCTGCCAATAACTTCTAAGCGACTTGTATTTATCTTATACGCAAACGCACTCATTCCCAAAATCATTCCCTGATTAATCAGTTTTTTGAAAGGTTCTTCGGTAGGTGCAAAACCTTTGTCTTTTAGGAACTTGTTCCAAAAACGGGAATACAATAAATGACCTGTTGCGTGTTCGCTGCCGCCAATGTATAAATCCACGCTTTCCCAATATTTCAAAGCCTCTTTGCTTGCAAATTCTCCGTCGTTGTTTGCATCCATATAGCGCATCCAATACCAAGAACTCCCTGCCCAACCTGGCATTGTGTTCAATTCAAGAGGAAATATTGTTATATTGTCAATCAACTGCGTACTAACAACTGAACACTGAACACTATCCCAAGCCCAAACCAAAGCATTTCCTAAAGGCGGCAATCCGTCTTCGGTTGGCAAGTATTTCTCCACTTCTGGCAATACGATTGGCAAATATTTTGCATCAATCATTTGCGGTAAGCCATTCACATAATATACCGGAAAGGGTTCACCCCAATATCTTTGACGAGAGAAAACCGCATCACGCAAACGGTAATTGATTTTCCCTTTTCCTTGCCCAATTTCTTCTAATGCAGCAATTACTTTTTTGGTTCCTTCTTTGTATCCTAATCCATTCAAGAAATCAGAATTGGCAATAACGACATTGTCTTTAGAACCATAAGCTTCTTTAGAAATATCGACATTGTCAAAAATATTCTTGATTTCTTGCATTCCATTTTGTCCTTTGAAGAAATTCGCGAAAGCATAATCTCTTTCGTCGCCGCAAGGAACCGCCATAACAGCACCAGTTCCGTAACCCGCCAGAACATAATCGCCAATCCAAACTGGAATCGGCTCTTTGGTAAACGGATGCTCGGCATACGCTCCCGTGAAAACTCCCGAAATGGTTTTTACATCGGCCATACGCTCTCTTTCGGAACGTTTTGCGGTTTTTTCGACATAAGCCTCAACTGCTGCTTTTTGTTCTGGAGTTGTGATTTGTGCCACCAATTCGTGTTCTGGAGCGAGTGTCATAAAGGTAACTCCGAAGATGGTGTCGGGACGAGTGGTGAAAACATCTATGAACCTCACCCCCAACCCCTCTCCAAAGGAGAGGGGAGCGAGCTCATCGTTTGTTTTGTAAGAATTTCGTAAACTTAATTCTTCTTCTATTTTAGATAAAACTGACTTAATATTGCTTAAAACTTCTTCGTTAGTAAATCGAATCACTTTAAAAAGATGTTTTTGTTCTAATTCTAAAGTTCGCTGTTCATCTAATTCAATTTGTTCTTTTGTTTCGTGATATCCTCCATCAATTTCGATAACTAACTTCTTCTCGAGAGAAACAAAATCAACAATAAAATTTCCAATATAATGTTGTCTTCTTATTTTATATCCTAGATTCGAATTTCTAACTTCTTGCCAAAGTGCATCTTCGGCTTCAGTTGGATTCTTGCGATTTTCCCGAGCATTACCAACCAATTGTGTAGCAATAGCAGCATTAGCTGTCATATATCCCTTCTCAACAGCTTGGCTCCCCTCTCCGCTGGAGAGGGGCTGGGGGTGAGGTTTTACTGCAAATGAAATCATCGCACCAACACTCTTTCCAATCCAGTTTCTCTGACTTTCCTTGATGCTTTCGCTCCAATCAATAGTATCCAAACCTTGCAACAAACGTTCTGCATAAGCCGAAATTCGCATACTCCATTGGGTCATTTTCTTGCGAATAACCGGAAAACCACCACGTTCTGAAACGCCATTGACGATTTCGTCATTCGCCAAAACAGTTCCCAATCCGGGACACCAGTTTACTTCGGTTTCGGCCAAATAGGTTAAACGGTATTGCAATAGTATTTTTTGTTGGTCTTCTGACGAAAATGCGTTCCATTCGCTGGACGAAAAAGCTTCAATATTATCGTCGCAAACTGCATTGACATTAGCATTACCATCTGTTTCAAAAATGGAAACCATAGTCGAAATATCCTCGGCTTTGTCGGTATTTTTATTGTACCAAGAGTTGAATAATTGAATGAAAATCCACTGCGTGTGTTTGTAATAATCAGGATTTGAAGTACGTACTTCACGACTCCAATCGAATGAAAATCCAATTTTATCCAATTGTTTACGATAACCGGCAATTTTATTTCCTTCTTTGTCAACACCACCGTCAATATTTACCGAAGTTGTGTCTTCAGGACGCTGACCAGTTTGAATGGCATATTGCTCGGCTGGTAATCCAAAACTGTCGTAACCCATTGGATGCAAAACATTGAAACCACGATGTCTTTTGTATCTTGAATACACATCCGAAGCAATGTAACCCAGCGGATGCCCAACGTGCAAACCTGCTCCAGAGGGATAAGGAAACATATCCAAAACATAATATTTTGGCTTTTTGGAGTTGTTTTCGGCTGCAAAAGTTTGATTTTCGGCCCAATAGTTTTGCCATTTGGCTTCGATTTCGTTCGGATTGTATTTCATTTCTAAGTTAGAAGTTAGAAGTTAGAAGTTAGAAGTTTTTGAAGATATCTTTAAAGTAAACATCTACCAAAAAAACTGTCAAATAACTAATTTTTTGCGCAAATTTACATTTATTGCACGAAAGTTAAAAGTTTGAGCGTTATTAACTTTAAATAAAGAAATTGTTTGTTATTTTTACCCCATAATTCCAATAAACTATGGCTTCTTCATTTGATAAATTTCAAAAACGCAGGTTACTTTCTTCTTATTTTTCAGTAGTTTTGAGTGTATTCTTGGTATTATTCCTCTTAGGAATACTGGGCTTTTTTATTATAAATTCTCATAAGTTAGCAGACAATTTCAGGGAAAAAATTGCTATGACCGTATTTTTCAAGAACGATGCTAATGATAGTATTTTAAAGGCTTTTGGAAGAGATTTAAAAACCGCAAAATTCACTAAATCTTTTGTTTATGTCTCCAAAGAAGCTGCCGCAAAGCAACATACCGACATTATTGGCGAGGATTTTATGACTTTTCTAGGCACAAATCCATTGCAAAATTCGTATGATATCAATCTGAAAGCGGATTATGTAGAAAAAGATAGTATTACAAAAATTGAAAGGCAATTGAACAAAAATGATATGGTTTCTGATATTGTATATGACAAACAGTTGGTGAATTTAGTCAATGACAACATCCAAAAAGTAAGTATGTGGATTTTAATTATAAGCGGATTCTTGACCATTATCGCTGTTTTACTGATAAATAGTTCCTTACGTTTGTCGATACATTCTCATCGATTTATTATTAAAACAATGCAAATGGTGGGTGCAACAAAGGCATTCATTAGAAAGCCATTTGTAATGCGAAGTATCAAATTAGGAATGATTGGCGCTGGTTTAGCGATTATAGCACTAATTGGAGTGTTAATTTACCTTCAAACCAATTTCCCAGATTTAGGAATTCTAGACGACCAATTACTCGTTGCCCTTGTGTTACTGTTAGTATTTGGTATGGGTGTTTTGATTACTTGGTTAAGCACTTATTTTGCCACACAACGATTTTTGAATTTAAGAACCGACGATTTATATTAATTTAAATATGCGGGTGAGATTGTTTCGTGCCTCGCAACGACAAAATGAAAAAACAAAAACAAGAATTAGACCAAAAACAAGAAGATGTACACGAATTTCTTTTTGAAAAAATAAATTATAAAATCCTACTTATTGGTATTGCAGTAATTACACTTGGCTTTATCTTAATGTCTGGAGGAGGAAGTGATGATCCAAATGTTTTTAGCGAAGAAGTTTTCAGCTTTAGAAGAATCCGTTTGGCTCCAACCACTGTTTTGATTGGTTTTGGAATCACAATTTATGGTATTCTTAAAAATCCAAAAAAACAGTAAACAGTATTCGGTTTTTCGTAATCCATTTGAAATAAACAGAAAACTAAAATCTGCAATCTAACCCAAGCGTCAGCGAACTGGCGAAGCAAATCTACAATTTAAAATGAATACACTCCAAGCTATTATAATTGCTATTGTCGAAGGATTAACAGAATATCTTCCTATTTCTTCCACAGCACATATGATTTTTACAAGTTCCTATTTTGGAATTCAAGAAGATGATTTTGTAAAACTTTTTCAAGTTTCAATTCAATTTGGTGCTATTTTAGCAGTTGTGGCTTTGTATTGGAAAAAATTCTTGGCTTTTCCAACTCTAAAAATCGGAATGAATTTTTACACGAAATTGGCATTTGCTGTAATCCCAGCTTTGATTTTAGGAAAATTATTTGATGATAAAATTGAAGCAATTTTGGGTGACCCAATTCCAATTGCTGTTGTGTTGATTGTTGGAGGTGTGGTTTTACTTTTTGTTGACCAATATTTCAAGGACAAAACTACAATTGTAAATGAAGAAGACATTACTATAAAAAAAGCTGTTGTCATTGGTTTTTGGCAATGTTTGGCAATGATGCCTGGGACAAGTCGTTCTGCAGCTTCCATCATTGGAGGTATGCAACAAGGATTATCACGCAATACAGCTGCTGAATTTTCGTTTTTTCTGGCAGTTCCAACGATGCTAGCGGTGACTTGTTATTCGGTGTTTTTGAAAACGTATGAAACTTCGCAAATGAAAGGGTATGAACTGATTTTAAAATCAAACGATAACATAATGATGTTTTTGATAGGCAATGTAATTGCTTTTATTGTTGCTGTTTTAGCTATCAAATTTTTCATTGGAATCATTAATAAATTTGGTTTCAAACCCTGGGGTTGGTACCGAATTATTATGGGCACCTTCTTGTTGATTTACTTTTCATACATAAAATAAATCGACTTGAAAACCGCCGACGATTATCTTAACGGACAAATCATCTTGATTGATAAACCATTGCATTGGACTTCGTTTCAGGCCGTCAATAAAATGAAATATGCCCTAATCAACAAAGTTGGACTTCCAAAAAAATTTAAAATTGGTCATGCTGGAACTTTAGACCCCTTAGCTAGTGGCTTATTACTCGTTTGCACCGGAAAATTCACCAAAAGAATTTCGCAACTTCAAGGACAGGCCAAAGAATACACAGGAACTTTTTACATTGGAGCCACTACACCATCGTACGATTTAGAAACTGAAATAGACCACACTTTCGATATTTCGCATATTGACGAATCTTTAATTCAAGAAACTGTGCGACAATTTTTGGGAGAAATAGACCAAAAACCACCTGTTTTTTCGGCTATAAAAAAAGACGGAATCCGTCTTTATGAGCATGCTCGTGTTGGAGAATATATCGAAATTGAAAGCCGCAAAACGACCATTCATGAATTTGAAATCACCAGAATTGCGCTTCCTGAAATTGACTTCAGAGTAGTATGCAGCAAAGGAACTTACATCCGCTCCTTAGCTTATGATTTTGGCAAAGCTATGAATTCTGGTTCGCATCTAATTGAACTTAAAAGAACAAGAATTGGAGATTATACTGTAAATGATGCTATAGACGTAACTTTATTTGAGGATTCAATTGTTTAAAATCGAGCATAATTTTTTAAAAAACTGTATTTCAAAAAAACAGAATATGACTATATTTGCATAACACAAATCGAAAAATGACTGAAGCTTGCAAAAGCAACTAACCAAATTTTAAATAATAAACAAAATGAAATATAAAAGAATTCTTCTAAAATTAAGTGGCGAAGCGTTAATGGGCGAAAGACAATATGGAATTGATCCTGTAAGATTAGCTGAATATGCTGACGAAATTAAAAAAGTTCATGAAAAAGGTATTGAGATTGCCATCGTAATAGGAGGAGGAAATATTTTTAGAGGTGTTGCCGGAGCTAGCAATGGTATGGATCGCGTTCAAGGCGATTATATGGGAATGCTAGCCACTGTAATTAATGGAATGGCTCTTCAAGGAGCTCTTGAAGACAAGGGAATGAAAACTCGTTTGCAGACTGCGCTAAAAATGGAATCTATTGCTGAACCTTATATTAAAAGAAGAGCCGATCGTCATCTTGAAAAAGGAAGAATCGTAATTTTTGGTGCTGGTACAGGAAATCCATACTTTACGACTGATACTGCCGCCGTTTTGCGTGGCGTTGAAATTAACGCTGATGTAATTCTTAAAGGAACTCGCGTAGATGGTGTTTATACCGCCGATCCTGAAAAAGATGCTACAGCAACAAAATTCAACTATATCTCTTTTGACGATGTATTAAAAAAAGGACTAAATGTTATGGACACAACTGCCTTTACTTTGAGCCAAGAAAACAAACTTCCTATTGTGATTTTTGATATGAATAAAAATGGTAATTTATTGAAAATTTGTGAAGGAGAAAACGTAGGAACTGAAGTAAATATATAAGTTTATAGTTTTTGGTTTGTGGTTTTTAGTTAACTACAAACCAAAAATCACAAACCAAAAACAACAAAGTTATGACTGAAGAAATTGAATTTATTTTAGATAGCACCCAAGAATCTATGGCGGGTTCTATTGCACATTTAGAAAAATCATTCTTAAATATCCGTGCAGGAAAAGCTTCTCCAGCTATGCTTGGAAGTGTTTTTGTTGATTATTATGGATCTGCAACACCGCTTTCGCAAGTGTCGAAGATTAGCGTTCCCGATGCCAGAACCATCACATTGCAACCTTTTGAAAAAAACATGCTTCATACTATTGAAAAAGCAATTATGATTGCCAATCTTGGTTTCAATCCGATGAATAATGGAGATGTTATCATCATCAGCGTTCCTCCTTTGACAGAAGATAGAAGACGCGATTTGGCAAAACAGGCAAAGTCAGAAGCCGAAGATGCAAAAATTGGAATTAGAAATGCCCGTAAAGAGGCCAATACCGAGATAAAAAAACTAGAAAAAGAAGGAACCTCAGAAGACATTTGCAAAAGTGCCGAGGAAGAAGTTCAAATCTTGACCAATAATTTTATCAAAAAAATTGACGAGCATCTTGTTCATAAAGAAGCCGAAATTATGAAAGTGTAATTTCTCTAAAAAAGCCATAAAAAAACCGCTATGTTAGCGGTTTTTTTATGGCTTACTGTTTTAATATCAGCACCGAAGGAACTCTCCTTAGCCAAATACTGTATTTATCCAAAAGCACTTTCCAGCTTTCGACACTTATAATCATTAAATCTAATTTTGCTAAAAGATCTTTTTTAATGATTTTGTTGTTTATGAAAGTGACGTTTTCGGGATAGGTTTGTTGCAAAGAATCTAATGCACTTTTGAGAACAAAATTAGTGTTTATGCTTTCATTTACATCTAAAATGATGATTTGGGACTCATTGTTGTAAATCAATTTCTGAGCATAATCTAATAAAAAGGTGTCTTCTGAACTAAAAATCGGAATAATAACTTGATTAACTTGATTCAAATCTTTGTCAATCAAAACTCCCAACGGAGTTTTAGTTTTCGCAATAATTTGCCTTGTTCTTTCATCAAAAGGAGAATTTTCAAACAAGCCTTCTTTTCCAGTGAATTTATCTATCAAACGGTCGGGATTAATAATTCTTGTGGTAAATCCCAACACTTTTCCAAGTAATGAACCTTCAAAAATAGATTTCCCAAGACCAATCAAAAGCAAGTCATACTCCCCATTATTAGCAACCTCAGCAATATTAGATTCGATATCAACTGTAGCTTTAAACAAAGTTGTAATTTCTTGATTCAATATTTTGGATTCGACAATTAATGGCAAAAATTTGTCTTTTTCATACTGTTCTAAATTGTATGCATGCACTTCATCGCTCAATGTAAGATGCATGGCTGTAACTGTTGATTTGTCTTTCTTCTTTTTTACCAAACTATTGGCGAGTCTCAAAAGCGACTTTCCTTTTTCGTTATTTCCAAATGAAAGCAAAATTTTATACTTTTCCCCATTAAAAACTTCCTCTAAGACATTCTCATCGTTAGTCTTAAAAATATAATTTATAATATTCAACGTTGGACCCGTCATAAAGGTTGTGACTAAAGCCATAATAACCATCATGGTAAACACCTCAGGAGTAAGCACTTTTAAGTCTAAACCAATATTCAAAACTATCAATTCCATCAAGCCTCTTGTGTTCATCAAAGCACCAATAGTGAAGCTATCACGCCAGCTTTGACCCACAAATTTTGCGGCTAAAGCACTTCCAAAAAACTTGCCTACAACAGCAACTAGTATTATAAATCCGGTCACTTTCCAAAGATAAGGATCGTTCAACAATCCTATTTGTGTTCGCAACCCTGTAAAGACAAAAAACAAAGGGAGCAATAATATCACCGAAACATCTTCGACTTTTTCTATAAAAAGATTTCTAAATTTAGTGATGTCAGGCATAATTACCCCTGTCATAAAAGCACCAAAAAGAGCGTGAATTCCAATAATTTCGGTTGTGTAAGAGGAGATGATTAATATTAAAAAGAAAATGGCGACCACAGGTTTGTTCAAACTATCTTTGGTTGCGTACAATTCCCCAATTTTCTTCAAAAATGGCTTTACGACAAAAAGCATCGCAAGGACATAAACAATTGCCATACCTATAATGTATAAAGAACTCACGAAAGTCCCCGCTTTTACAATTGCGATTACTGCGGCAAGAAGGCACCAAGCCGTAATATCATCGGCAGCAGCACAGGTAATTACTATCGCTCCCAATTTGGTTTTATGAATACCTCTTTCTTGCACAATTCTTGCCAAAACAGGAAAAGCGGTGATGCTCATCGCAATTCCCATAAAAAGAGCAAAGGGCAAAAAAGCTACGCCTTCTGGAGCAAATTTAAAATAAACAAAATAAGCCAAACCGATTCCTAAAGCAAAAGGGAATATAATACTTGCGTGACTGATCACAACGGCATCTTTGGCTCTGTTTTGCAGCACTTTCAAATCGAGTTCCATACCAATTACATACATAAAAAGAATAAGCCCAATTTGACTTAAAAACTGCAAATTCCCTAAAGACGCAACTGGAAATAAAGTCAAAGAAAATTCTGGAAAATACAAGCCTAGTAAAGAGGGTCCAAGAACTATTCCTGCAATTATCTCTCCAATTACCGATGGTTGCCCAATTTTTCTAAAAACCCAGCCAAAAAATCGAGCGACTACTATTATGGTGATAATTTGCGCCAAAAGTATGGCTAAAGGGTGATGCAGATTAAGCGACATCGAATCAATAAAATCATTCCAATGCCCATTTTCTACTAATGGAAACAAGGTTTTTTTATGAACTTCTAAGCCTTTTCCCAGCGATAATATCCAATAAATCAAAGCCGTAAAACCTCCTGTAATTACTAAATAAAATATGGTGTTTTTGTACTTTTTCATAAGTTACGGCGTCAATAAAATTCAAACAAAGATGAGAAATCCAAATATATAAATTACATCTCATACATTTATTTTATTGTAAAATAAAAATAAAAAATTAACACTTAAATTAACAAAAAGGTTCCTTTAAAACTAATATTATAATGCACTGATTACCTACCTTTGCCGAGTTTAAATCTAAAGAATGATCAAGTGGTTTAGTTTAGGATTTTGGGAATTAATTGCCCGCGTCGTCCTTAGAAATAGAATTTTGATGTTGTCGATTATTGTAGCGATAACCGTTTTATTGGCATTGCAATGGAAAAACATCCATTTTACCCAAACGGAAGCCAACATGCTACCCGACGACAACATCGTTAACATTGAGTACAATGCTTTTTTGCACCAATTTGGCGAAGAAGGAAACTTAGTCGTTATTGGAGTCAAAGACACGACCTTTTTCACCCCAAAAGCTTTTAAAGCCTGGACTAAATTAATGAATAGTCTGAAAGAAGACAAAGCCGTTGATTTAGTAATTTCAATAAACGATTTAAAAAAACTACAAAAAAACGAAGCACTCGAAAAATTCGAATTGGTTCCTTTTGTCAATCAAGATAAAACCTCAGACCATGTTTATCTTGAGAATATAAAAAAGGAACTTTTCAATGATTTGCCTTTTTACGAAGGTTTACTTTTTAACAAAAAATCAGGAACCATTCGTTCTGCGGTTTATTTAGATAAGAAAATTGTAAACACTCCAGCCCGAAAAGATTTTATCCTAAAAAAATTAGTTCCAGCAATACAAGCATTTGAAGAAGAAACCAAAATTGACCTTCGTGTTTCAGGCATGCCTTACATCCGAACGCTCAATGCTCAAACGATTATTGGTGAAATCAGCATTTTTATTGGGGCATCATTACTGGTGACTTCCTTACTATTCTTTTTCTTTTTTAGAAGTTTTAGAGCCACTTTAATTTCGATAATTATTGTGATCATTGGCGTGATGTGGTCTTTTGGGTTCTTGGGATTGTTGAATTATGAAATTACTGTTTTAACTGCCTTGGTTCCTTCTTTGATTATTGTCATCGGGATTCCCAATTGCATTTTCCTGACCAACAAATACCATCAGGAATACAAAGTTCACCGAAACAAAGTTAAGGCTCTGCAACGCGTTACGACAAAAGTAGGAATGGCCACTCTTATGACCAATTTGACTACCGCCATTGGTTTTGCTACATTCGTGGCCTCAAACAATGAATTACTTTTAGAATTTGGTTTAGTCACTTCCATCAACATTATGGCATTGTTCTTTCTTTGTATCATTGTAATTCCAATTTTTCACAGTTACATTCCCGCTCCAAAAGACCGCCACATCGAGCATTTAGACCGAGGTTATGTAAAATCTTTTATGGATTGGATTTTACGAAATGTCAAATACAACCGCTTTTCGATATACGTAGTTGCTGTTTCTCTTTTAGTAATTAGCATTATTGGAATTTATAAGATGCGAATTTCGGGAAGTATCATTGAAGATATGCCAAAAAAGGAAGCCTTTTTCAAAGACATTATCTTCTTCGAAAAAGAATTTGATGGTATAATGCCTCTTGAAATTATGATTGACACTAAACGCAAAAAAGGTGTAATGAAACTGTCAACACTCAAGCGAATGGACGAATTGGAACAAGCTATTGACGAAATTCCAGAATTATCAAAACCAATTTCGATTGTCAATTTAGTCAAATATTCTAAACAAGCCTATTATAACGGAAATACCGATTATTACGAATTACCGACTTCGCAAGAGCAATCGTTTATTTTGTCGTATGCCAAAAATGCAACTAAAAACTCGAAAGAAAATCTGATGAAAAGTTATGTGGATTCGACAGGACAGTTTGCTCGAATTACCACTTTTATGCGTGACGAAAACGGTGATGCCATCCCTAGAATTGAGGCCGAAATTCGAAAAGAAGCCGATAAAATTTTTCCAAAAAATCAATATAATGTGACTATTACCGGAAAAGCATTGGTTTTCCAAAAGGGAACAGGTTACTTATTGAATAACTTACTTTCGTCTTTGATTTTCGCTTTTTTCTTGACCGCACTTTTAATTGGATTTATGTTCCGATCGTTCAAAATGATTTTGGTTTCCATCATCCCAAATCTACTACCTTTGCTGCTAACCGCAGGAATTATGGGCTTTTTTAACATTCCATTGAAACCTTCAACTATATTGGTTTTCGGAATCGCATTTGGACTTTCGGTCGATGATACCGTCCGTTTCCTAGCGCAATATCGAGAGGAATTAAAGAAAAACAACTGGAAAATTCGCAAATCTGTTTATGCCACATTCGCTGATGCTGGACTTAGTATGTTTTATACTTCTATAGTATTATTCTTTGGATTTTCAGTTTTTATGCTGTCCAGTTTTGGAGGCACCATCGCTCTTGGCGGACTGATTTCCTTGACTTTATTATTCGGAATGTTGTCCAATTTAATGTTACTTCCAGCTTTAGTTTTAACATTGAACAAAACATTGGCCAACGAGCAGGAATTCATCGAACCCAAAATTGACATCATCGAACCAACAGACGAAGAAATTGATGCTTTGAAGAAAGGGTAAATTGTTCTAGGATTTTTTTGCGAATCAGATAAATTTGACAACTTTAAAAAAGTTGTCAAATTTCCAAATAGTTTCAGAATTGTATCTTATAAAAAGTACCCAAAATCTAACTTTATAGTTTTTGGGTGCTTTTTTTATCATTTTAGCTATAAATTCGCCTAGGAAAAATAGCATTTGGATTATTTTGGTGCGTGGAAAAAGTACACAATCAGTCTTTGAACTAAAAAATTCGGAGTTATTTAATTCCCGAATAGGTCATTTCACACAACGACTTTTCCAAACAAATCAATTATATTTGTAATTCGATTTAGATTTATTTTGAAATCCTAAATCCTAAATTTGAAAATCCCAATTCGAAAATGAAACACACTAGAGTTAAAGACTTACTAAACAGCTCCACGACACTTATTGCAATAAATGCAAAAGGTTGGGTAAGAACTTTTAGAAACAATCAATTTATTGCGCTGAACGACGGCTCGACCATCAATAACATACAATGCGTGGTCGATTTTGAAAATACACCCGAAGAAACCTTAAAAAGAATTACTACTGGAGCGGCTATTTCGGTTACGGGAGATTTGGTAGAAAGCAAAGGAGCGGGTCAAAAATATGAAATTCAAGTTACAACATTAGAAATTCTTGGCGACTCGGATGCTGAGAAATTCCCGATGCAACCCAAAAAACATTCCTTGGAATTCCTGCGCGAAAATGCCCATTTAAGAGTTCGTACCAATGCTTTTGGAGCAATTATGCGAATTCGTTCGGTTCTGTCATTTGCTGTTCATAGCTATTTTCAACAGAAAGGTTTTGTGTATGTCAATACGCCAATTATCACTGGAGCAGATGCCGAAGGTGCTGGCGAAATGTTTCAGGTGACTTCCTTGCCACTAGATAATTTGCCGAAAAATGAAGAAGGCAACATTGATTATAAAAAAGATTTCTTCGGAAAACATACCAACTTAACGGTTTCTGGACAATTAGAAGGCGAAACTTTTGCGATGGCTTTGGGTCAGATTTATACTTTTGGACCCACTTTCAGAGCTGAAAATTCCAACACTTCTCGCCATTTGGCTGAGTTTTGGATGATTGAACCAGAAGTGGCTTTCAATGATTTGAACGATAATATGGATTTGGCCGAAGATTTTATTCAATATGTAATCAAATATGCGCTGGATAAATGTGGCGATGATTTGAAATTCCTTGAAGGTCGTTTGTTGGAAGAAGAAAAATCAAAACCACAAGCTGAAAGAAGCGAAATGACGTTATTGGAGAAACTAAACTTTGTTTTGGAAAACAATTTCAAACGGGTTTCTTACACGGAAGCTATTGACATTTTGAGAGATTGTACACCAAACAAAAAGAAAAAATTTCAATACATCATCAACGAATGGGGCGCTGATTTACAGTCGGAACACGAGCGTTATTTGGTTGAAAAACATTTTAAATCGCCAGTAATTTTGTTTGATTATCCAGCGAATATCAAAGCATTTTATATGCGTTTGAACGAAGACGAAAAAACAGTTCGTGCAATGGACATCCTTTTTCCAGGCATCGGAGAAATCGTGGGCGGTTCACAAAGAGAGGAACGATTTGATGTTTTGGTCGAAAAAATGAAAGCCTTGGGAATCGACGAAGAAGAATTATGGTGGTATTTGGATACACGTAAATTCGGAAGTGCGGTTCACTCTGGCTTTGGGCTAGGATTTGAAAGATTGGTTCTTTTCGTAACCGGAATGACCAACATTCGTGACGTAATTCCTTTTCCGAGAACGCCGATGAATGCAGACTTCTAAGACACGGGGGATTTGCCACGAAGACACTAAGGCGCAAAGTTTTTTTTAGTTATAGAAATAAAACTATAAACTGTATTGAATAAATGATTTTCATTTTAAAATAAAACAACAGTAAATAATTAGAATTTAATATCAATTAATTGGCGCTAAAAAATAATTAAAAATAGACTAACCTCTCTGACTTAGCGCCTTTGTGGCAAGAAAAAATGATAGACGAGAGAACTGAAGAAATAGCTAAAATAATTGTAAATTCTGCTTTTAAGGTTCATAAGAATCTTGGACCTGGTTTATTGGAAAGAGTCTATGAAGTTTGTTTAGCTTATGAAATAAGCAAGGCAGGATTAAATGTTCAAAGTCAAATTGATGTGCCAATTATATATGATGGAGTAACACTTAAAGAAAAATTAAGACTCGATTTAATAGTTGAACATACAGTGATTGTAGAGGTAAAAGCAGTTGAAATTGTAAACCCTGTCTGGCAAGCACAAATTATTAGTCAATTAAAATTAACTGAAAATCAATTGGGTTTTTTAATTAATTTTAATGTCCCATTAATAAAAAATGGAATAAAGAGATTCATAAATACAATATAAAATTGCTTTTGCCACAAAGGTACTAAGCCACGAGGGTCAATTATTAAAAACTTAAAAATTCAATTTTATAAAAAAATAAATAAAACTTTGCGCCTTAGTGGCAAAAAATTATTGACTAAAAAAATTAGCGACTTACAAAACAAAAAAACTTTGTGTCTTAGTGCCTTCGTGGCAAAAACAAATTAGCGCCTTATTATGTTAAAACAATTTCTAAATCTTAAGCTTTCCCAGAAATTATCTCCTCAACAAATCCAGTTGATGAAGTTAATTCAATTGCCAACGCAAGCATTCGAACAGCGTTTGATGGAAGAAATGAATGAGAATCCGGCATTGGAAACAGGAAGCGATGAGGAAGAAATTTACGATAAAGACGAATTCGACAATGATGATATGAACGACGAATTTGACGATTATGATGATAACGAAACCGAAGACATCAGCGACATCAACATTGATGAATATTTAAGCAGCGACGAGACCCCAGATTATAAAACTCAAGCCAATAATTATAGCGACGACGATGAGGAACGTGAGTCGCCATTGGTCGCCCCAATTAGTTTTCATCAGGATTTAATCAATCAGTTGAATACATTTATATTGAATGATGACGAGCGGGAAATTGCAGAAT
>CAMBHH010000027.1 GCA_945866505.1 Flavobacterium psychrophilum | reverse complement strand
ATTATCTTCTCGAACAATTTTTTTTAGTTTTTGCATTATTTATTTGAATTAGATTTGATTTTTATTAAAAAATTGAAATTGGAAGAATGATTTTAATTTCTTTCTGAATTCACTTCTCTTTTTAGGTAAATCGCCCAATAATGATTCAACTTCTTTAAGTTCAACTCCATTAACTACAAAATGTGTTTTAAATGCAGTTGTGGTCAATAGTCCGCCTAGTGCATAGTCGTCTGCTTCTGACCATAATCTATTGGAACGACAAATAAGGATATCAATATCAGACTCAGTAAATAATTCAGTTGGATAATTGTTATGAATTATTGGAGGCAATTCTATAATAACATAATCAGGTGTGAAATCGAGTTGTATATTATTTTGTTCTAAAATATCTTTATAATTCGTTGCTTTAAAGAATTGCTCGTTTATGTCATAAATAAAATATTCATTGGGCTGTAATGAAGTTTTTGCTTGGGACAAAAATGTATTGTTAAAATCAATTCTTGGGTCTTGATAGCCTAAAATTCTTGTCAAAAGCGGAAATCTATTTTGTTTAATGAAATTATGCTCATTGGTGGAGTAATTTAGAAAAAGTACTTTTTTGCCATCTTTTTTTAATTCGCGTGCAATATTTCCTGCTAGTACTGTTTTTCCTTCCATTTTTTGAGTGCTAAAGAAAACAATTGTTTTTACGCCATCATCTGTACTAGTGTTTCCTAAAAATTTTAAGATATTTTGAGTAATGATTTCAATCAGTCGGTTTTGGATAAAAGGTAAATTGCTAGTATTGGGATGCAGTAATATTTTGGGCATCATTCCTAATGATGGCACTTTTAAAATTCCACCTGCTTTTTTAGCATTCTTTAACGTATCATCAAAATATTCCATTATGATGAAAATTCCCAAACTTAGAATAAAACCCAAAAAAGCTGCAGCTATCACAAGTACTTTTCTTTTAGTAGGCAAGGGCGATAATGGATAAAAAGGAGGGTCAATTGTTTTTAGGTTAGAGGACAAGGTATTGTCTTGCATTTTTAGTTTGGCTAAATTTAAGCCGTGAAGAATTTCTAGAGATTCTTGTTCGGATACAGAAATTTCTCTTTCAATCCTGGTAATATTTGCACCGGCTGGAGCATAAATTTCATATTGTTTTTGAAAATTTTTATTGTCAGCATCCATCACTTTGAGCTTGGCTTTTATATTTTCTGCCTCGACAATGTTATCCATCCAGTCTGGTAGAACTTTATTTACTGGCAATCCATCAACAGTGTTTTGATAGGTATATAATTCGTTTATACTTTTGCTAATATCATTTGATAAATTTTCAGATTGTAATTTGAGTGCATCTAATTTAACAAGATCTTTTGGATTTTTACCTGACTCGATTTCTGCTTGCACTAAGGCTATTTTATAATTAAGTTCCCCTAATTGTTTCTTTTTTTCGAGAACTGCATTACTTTTTGATTGAATAACATCTTGAATACTTAACTTCTTTTCTAATCTCTTTGTTGAAGCCTCAAGTCCTGCTAATTCTGCTTTTTTATCATTAAATGCTACTTCCATCTCCTCTTTTACAACAGCAACAGCTTTACTTTGCTCATAATAGTTTATAATGTTGTAGGATTTGTTAAATTCAAGTAGTTTATCTTCTCCTTTTTTTAACTTTTCATTCGCAATCGCTAGTTGTCCCTGAAAGTATTTTACAACTGCATCCGACCTATTTTCTTTAATATTTCTGTAATTTTTTATACATACCTCATTGTAAATTGCAAGTGTTTGCTGACATATTCCTGGATCGTCAACTTGATACGTTAGCTTTACTAAATCGCTATTTGATATTCTAAGCGCTTTTACTGTTGCAATCGCAGTTATAGAATAATGAGGATGTTCATAATTAAGTAGTTCATATACAAAGTTAGAAGTGCTACTATTCTTTAACGCAGTGAAATTTTGTACTGTTTTCTCATAATTAGCGCGATTGATTTCAGGTGGAAATAATCCATCAAAATTTTCTGGCAAGGTTGTTTTGTTTGCTGCTATTTTTCCTTTTTCAATGTACTGATATAGTTCTTTTGGAATTTTGCTTATTAATTTCTCATAATTAGCCGAGGAAATAAATTTAGGGTTTGCTTTAGGCAACATTAAATGCTGTACCAACAATCTAATACCAACTTCTTCTTGCGTTTCTCTAGATTGAATAATATTAATTAAATTGTCAAAAGCCGTATTTGTAGCCTGATAATTGAATGTTTTATCCATTTCTATAGACGAGCCCGAAGCAAGTCCAGTATACAAAAGGCTTTGTGATGAATATTCAAAATGTGGTTTTACGGTAAGCAATGTGACCAAAACCGCAAGTAGGGTTGGCACAATTATTAGAAGTATTTTATGCTTCAATACTAACCGTATAAATTCAATCAATTTCATCTTTTATTTTGTTGGTATTATATTAAATGCAAAACCTGCCATATCTTCTAATATTTGTTTTGCTAATAAATAGTCAGACTTAGCCGATTCGTAGTCTGCCTCCATATTAGAAGACATACTTGTTATTCTAACATATTCTGCCACAGGAACTAAACCATTCCTAAATTCCTTCTCAACCATCTGCATATTGACTTTTCCATTGCTCATACTTTCTGATTTTATTTTCAGAAGTTTTTTCTTTAAAATTAAGTCTTGATACAATCTTATTGCAGTTTGTCTTATCTCATCTTCTTGAAATTGTACCATTCTTTTGGATTCTTCAATTTCCATTTTTGCCAGATTAATTTGATTTTTTCTGTGTGCTATATCGAAAATTGGAAATTTAAAATAGAGCCCAACACCATAATTCCATTGTGATGTGGTGGTGTTTAATACGGTGCCAGTTGAGCCGCCATTTGCAGTTATGGAAGTATTATCAAAAGTGCCATATCTGCCATCGCCTTGGATACCGAAGTTTCTTGTCCAATACAGAGTTTCCGATTTAAGTTTACCGACTTGCACTCCTACGTGTTGTCTTCTAAAGCGAACCATACCATTACGATTTACAACTGAATCTATAATTACACTTAACGGTGGTATGTCAACTTCAATTTCATCACTCGAAGTTTTTTTTACGGGAGTTTCCTGTGCTAGTATAGAATTAGTAAAGAAGGTATTTAAACACAACAGGAAGATTATTTTTAATACGATTTTCATTTTTATTAATTCAATTTTTATACGGAACCTTTTTGAAGCAGCGCTGGAATAGTTCTTAAAATGAGTTTTAAATCATACCAAAACGAATAGTTATCTCCTTTAAAATGGTCGGCGTATTCATTATCTAGTCGCATTCTTTCTTCTTCAGACATGTTGCCTCCTTTTCCTCTTAATTCTACTTGCCATAAACCTGTAATTCCTGGGGGAGCCAAAAATCGTTTTGATAATGAGTCGGCTGTAAGCATTTCCGCTTCATATACTGGCAAAGGTCGATTACCGACAATAGACATATCTCCCTTTAGCACATTAATGAGTTGCGGTAATTCGTCAATACTAGTATTTCGAATAAATTTACCCACTCTTGTAACTCGCGGATCATCGACAATTTTGACAAATGTAGAATTGTTTTTAGCAGCCTCAATTTTTTGGCGATTGAACCAGTAATCACATATTTCGTGGGTATCAATGTACATTAACGGAGAGCAAGTTTCACCTTCGGGTAATTTACTGCACCTTGGGCACGGTATATCTAATAAATTATCGGCCGGCTTTTGTGCTGTATTGTATTGATTTTTTTCTTTGGCTAGCTTTTTCAACAGTTCATCTGAACCCGTTCTCATAGAACGTAATTTGTAAAAATCAAAAGTTTTTCTTCCCACTCTTTTTGAGATGTAATACACTTTACCTTTTGATTCTAATTTTATAGCAATTAATATCAGTAACAAAAAAGGAGACGCTACTAGCAAAACAGTTGATGCCACAAAAATATCAAAAATACGTTTTGAAAGAGGCATTCGATATGTTTCCTCATTTGTTTCAGGCAATTTTGGCAATTTTGATGCCTTTTTATGAAGGCAAAGAAATTCAATCCTTCGTGCTATGTCTTCTGGATTGGTAACCGAGGTCACGTAGTAATCATCAACTCGTTTTTTGAATGCCAGTTTATAGATGTCGCTATTAAATTCCTTTGCCATAAGAATGAATGGCATGGCATTGTATTGACCTTGTTCTCTTATCCAATCAAATAGAAATAATCCGTTGTTTCCAGGTAAATTATAATCGCAAATTATAGCATCGGGAGGTATATTTGAATTAAGATAATTAGTAGCTTGAATGCTGTTTTCAATGGCAATTAAAACTATATTCTTATTTTGATTTATAACATTAAAGTAATCTCTAAAGTTACCTATGCATAATATGTTTAAAATTGGATTCATAATTATTTAATTAAGTCCGTTAAGGTAGTTTAAAAGTATCGGGTTTTTACTTAATTACCATTCTATTGAAAAGTGAATTGGGAAAAGATTTTTTTTAACCAATTCTTCAAGTTCTTCCGGATTAAAAGGTTTTGTCAAATAATCTTGGGCGCCTAGTTTATAACACTTAATACGTTCTTTACTTTCAGATTTACCTGATAACATAATAATTGGTGTGTGGCGTGTAAAGCCTCTCTGACGAACATTGGTTAAAAACTCATAACCATCCATTTTAGTCATTTGAATATCGCTAATAATTAAGTCCGGAAGGTTTTCTTCTAACCACTCTAAGGCTTCAAAACCGTCATTAATAGAAACGACATCATAGTCTTGAGAAAGGAAATTTTCTAATAAAAGGCAGATGCTTTTTTCATCATCCACCACTAATATTTTTTTCTTCATAATTTTATTAATTAATTATATTAAAATCATTCTTCATTTTGTCTACAACTTCTTCTGTAAGTTTTTTAAAACTTATAATTTTCAGCTCTAATTCAGATAGTTCTGCTTTTTTTATTGCCAATTCTTCTAGACGTAGTAATTCATTTTCTAATGTACTTGTGCCAAAATAAGTTAGTGTTGGTTTTATTTTATGTGCTAATTTTTCAATTCTTAAATAATCTTTTTCAGAATAAGCTTCATTGATTTCTTGCACAGATTGCGAAATTTGGTCGATAAAAACTTCTACCATTTTTCGAATTTTTTCTTCATCGCCACGGCACATTTTATGAATCAATTCTAGGTCATATAGTTTGATTGATTGAAGATTTGAGTTTTCGGATGATTGCATAATTATTTTAATGTGAGATTTACACTGCTTTATTTTAATTGACTTTAACGAAAGTAAAAATATAGTCTACAACTTTTTAAAAGATTGATGATTTAACTACATATTAATCGGACTGAAGAATATATACGATAACTTATATAACTGTCTTAAAAAAATCTATAGTTTTTATTAAACCTTCATCAAGTTCTATTTTAGGTGACCAGTTTAATTCTTTTTTTGCAATAGAAATGTCTGGTTGACGCATCATTGGATCATCAGAAGGTAAAGGTTGGTAAATAATTTTCGATTTAGATCCTGTAAGTTGTATTACTTTTTGAGCAAGTTCAAGAATAGTAAACTCATTTGGATTTCCCATATTTACAGGACCAATGAACTGATCTGGTGACGCCATCATTCTTATCATCCCTTCTACTAAATCATCAACATATTGAAAACTTCTGGTTTGTTGTCCTTCTCCATAAACTGTAATATCATGGTTTTGCAAAGCTTGGACAATAAAATTAGATACTACTCTTCCGTCGTTAGGATCCATCTTTGGTCCATACGTATTAAATATTCTAATAATTTTAATGTTAACATTATTTTGTTTATGATAATCCATAAACAAGGTTTCAGCGCAACGTTTTCCCTCGTCATAGCAAGAACGTTCTCCAATTGGATTAACATTACCCCAATAAGATTCCTTTTGAGGATGAACGTGTGGATCACCATAAATTTCACTAGTAGAGGCTTGCAATACTTTAGCATTCACTCTTTTAGCAAGCCCCAACATATTAATGGCACCCATCACTGATGTTTTAATCGTTTTGATAGGATTGTGCTGATAATGTACTGGCGAAGCAGGACAAGCTAGGTTGTAAATTTCATCTGCTTCAATAAAGAAGGGAGTAGTAACATCGTGTCGAATCAACTCAAAATAAGGATTGTCTAACAAGTGAACAACATTCTTTTTTTGTCCGGTAAAAAAATTATCAAGACAATATACTTCATTACCTTCGTTTAATAAGCGTTCGCATAAGTGGGATCCAACAAAGCCAGCACCACCAGTTACTAATATTTTTTTCTTTGACATAATTACTATTTTTTGGCTGTTTTTTTCTATTTATAGTGATGTATTAATTCCAATACAGAAATAATCAAAACCGTTTGCTTTCATTTCGTCTTTATCATATATATTACGTCCATCAAAAATCACTGAATTTGTAAGTAATTTTTGAACAATTTTTAGATTTGGAAATTTAAATTCTGGCCATTCTGTAAGGATTGCTAAACAGTCCGCATCAATAAGCGTCTCATATTGATCTTCACAGTAGGAAATGGTCTCGCCAAAGTGATGTTTAGCTTCATTAATAGCAATAGGGTCGTATGCTTTAACTATGGCCCCAGCTTTCAAAAGGTTATTTACAATATATAAGGATGGTGCTTCTCGCATATCATCGGTTTGTGGCTTAAAAGATAGACCCCATAAAGCAATTGTCTTGCCTTTTACATCTCCTTTATAATAATTCATTATTTTATTGAAAAGCACTAATTTTTGATCGTTATTTACTGCTTCTACCGCTTTTAGAACGCGCAATTCATAATTATTTTCACTTGCTGTTCTTATTAATGCTTGAACATCTTTTGGAAAACAAGAACCACCATATCCAATACCTGGGTATATAAATTTGTGTCCAATTCGTGAATCTGAACCAATACCTTTTCTTACCTTATTTATATCAGCACCAACAATTTCACAAAGGTTTGCTATATCATTGATAAAACTAATTTTTGCAGCCAACATCGAATTTGCTGCATATTTGGTCATTTCGGCAGAAATTATATCCATAAAAATTACGGGATGACCATTAAGTGTAAATGGTTTGTATAAACTTTTCATTAAATCTTCGGCTCTTTCACTCTCTAATCCAACCACAATTCTATCTGGTTTCAAAAAGTCGTCAATTGCTGCCCCTTCTTTTAGAAACTCTGGATTTGATGCTACATCAAATTCTATTTTTACATTCCTTTTATCCAGTTCTTCTTGCAATGCTTTTTTTACTTTTTGAGAAGTACCTACCGGAACTGTACTTTTTGTTACTACTAATAAGTAATCATTAATATGTTTTCCGCAATCTCTTGCAACCGCAAGTACATATTTTAAGTCAGCACTACCATCCTCGTCAGGCGGAGTTCCTACTGAAATAAATAAAACTTCAGAATCTTTTAAAGCATCTGCAATGTTAGTCGTAAAAACTAATCGCCCTTTTTTCATGTTTCGGGTAATCATATCTTCTAATCCTGGCTCGTATATAGGTATTATGCCTTTATTGAGATTATCAATTTTTTTAGTATCAATATCAACGCAAACAACATTAATACCTACTTCAGAAAAGCATGCGCCTGTGACAAGTCCAACATAGCCGCTTCCAACAATTGTTACTTTCATAATTATAAATTTTTATAGGGTTATTTTGGTTATAAATATACATTTTTTTTTATATAAAATGAATTTTTTTTAAAACACTAAATATCAATTATTTATCAATTACAAGAAAATTATACACCGTTAAAGTGACGTTTTTCTCGGATTAAAAACCTAACTTAAATGGATTTTTGTTAAATATTCTGTAAAAAGGTAGATGTTTATAGGTGCTGGTAAGGGAAAATAAGATTTAAAACAATTTTAATGCTTCTAAAATCATAAAATTAAAAAAATAGTAACATTATGATCAATAAAGTACGATTGTATTTGAAACTATATCATCAATAAACGAAAATAAGTATTCTTTATTTATAAAATAAAAAATTTAGTAAACAGTAAATCATCAAAAATGAAAATTTCTTTATTTTTTTATAAATATTCTGTATTATTGTATTAATTTTATTTTGTGAAAACATCATTATACTAGTTTCTTGAAAATACTTGTTCGATCGATAAAAAGAGTCAACCTTTTTAAGAACACAAAGTAATTCTTATTTTATGTTTTGGTTCAAAAGAAATGCTTGAGGTTGATAGTATTTATCCTACTATTAAATCTAAATTCCCAGCTGCTCAAATAGCTTTATATAGCACCTCACGCGAAATTGATCAAGATTGGGTTTTAAATGATTCATTTGTAGGGGCGTTGCAGTACAGTTTGAAAAAACAAAAATCGAATCAATAACAGTTAATATTAACGATTACAAGAATGGTTATGGTGTAGGAATTTGACTATTTAAAAAATTACCAAAGGAAAAATTGGCTTATTCACTAGCCTTGCAAGTTGACGGAAGTGAGATTTTAAAAGGTTTATCAACTCAAATTGATAAAAATATTTTGGTGACCAAAGGACATAAAGCAGATGCTACTAATTTTAAATCTAAACCAAGATGTGCACTATTAATAAGTTGCGTAGGAAGAAAACTTATGTTAAGTCCTCCAATAGACGAATAAATAAAAGCTGTAAACAACACATTAGATAATGATATAGTTTTAGCAGGTTTTTATTCCTATTGAAAAATTTCTCCTTTCAATGAAGGAACAGACTGCCAATTGCACAATCAAACTATGACAATTACTTCATTTTATGAAGATTAATTTTTTAATTTAACAAAAAAACTATGTATGGGATTGTAAATAAAGCGATTCAGGATCTTATATCAGATCAGTTTGGTGCGGATAAATGGAAAGAAGTAAAAGTAAAAAGCGGCGTTGACATTGACTTTTTTTTAAGTAACGAACCCTACGATGATGATATAACTTATAAGTTGGCAGTAGCTGCTTCAGAAGTATTGAATATTTCTGTTGGCGATGTTTTACAAGCCTTTGGTGAATGGTGGATATTAAAAACGGGTAAAGAAAAATATGGTGGTTTAATGCAAGCTGGTGGAAATAATTTGAAAGAGTTTTTAGTAAATCTTCCTTCTTTTCATAACAGGATTATGTTGATGTATCCAAAATTGACTCCACCTGAATTTAAAGTTAGTAATGTCGAAGAAAATTCAATAGATATACATTACCACTCGAAACGGGAAGGGTTGCAAGAATTTGTTAGAGGACTTCTTATGGGGTTGTCAAAAATGTACGAGGTTGATTCTAATATAGAATTAATACAAAGTCGTGATACTGGAAATACGCACGAAATATTTAAAGTAAATTGGTAGCTATGCCTAATCATTTTTCTTTTAACGAAGAACAATTTAACCGTCTCTTTCCATTTTATATTTTAATAAATAAGGAATTGAAGGTTGTTGCTTTTGGAAAATCCATAAATAAACTATGTAGGATACAAAAAGATCAAAATTTCAATCAGTTTTTTTTCATTCCACGACCGCATACGGCAGTAAATTCATTTGATGATTTAATTGCATTACAAAATCAGTTGGTTATGTTGGAATTATTTTCTGATAAAAAATTGATGTTGAGAGGTCAGTTTGAATATAGAGAAGAAACAGCTGAAATGTTATTTTTAGGCTCGCCATGGTTTAGCCATATGGAAGAAGTTCTTGAAAATAAACTCGTAATTGATGATTTCGCAAAGAATGATTCGTTGATTGATTTGCTTCACTTGATGAAAACAGTCGAAATTACAAACCAAGATTTAAAAGAATTGGTGTCCACTATTAATGAGCAAAAACATCAACTAGATAAGGCAAATAAAGAGTTTTACAATATGGCTTTATTTCCTAACCAAAACCCGGATCCAAATATAAGAATCAATTACGATGGAGATGTGTTGCAAAATAACCCTGCAGCATCCAACCTCGATTTTATGGAATATGAAGGGAATACGTATCGTAATGATATGTTTTTTAAATTGATAACATCTGGAATTGATAAAAAAGTGAAAAGATGGAACTTTGAAGCGAGTTCAAATACTATAGATTATTCATTTGATTGTGTGGCAATGCCAGAGGAAGGATATATTAATCTTTACGGAACAGATATTACCACTAAAAAATTGATTCAACAAGAGTTAGAAAAGTTATCTATCATTGTGCAAGAAACAATAAACGCTGTGATTATTACAGATTCTCACGGAAAAATTGATTGGGTAAATAAAGCTTTTGAGCAAATGACTGGGTACAGTTTATCTGATGTTAAGGGTACAACACCAGGAACTTTTTTGCAAGGAAAAGAAACCAATGTGGAAACTGTAGCCTATATGAGGCAACAGATTAAAAATTCGAAACCCTTTACTTGTGAGGTTTTCAATTATAAAAAAACAGGCGAAGGCTATTGGTTAAGAATTAATGGACAGCCGATTTTTGATAAAAGAGGCAAGGTGACTAATTTTTTTGCTATTGAAGAAGATATTACAGTAGAAAAGGAAACAGAAGCAAAACTGCGTGCTTTTGATCAAAACATAAATTTAGCACTTCAAAAAATTGGGGATAATGTTTGGATGCACGATTATAGAACAAACATTTCGACTTTGTCATCTAAGGAATATGACTTACTTGGATATTCCCCAACTGAATTTAAAAGCAATGTAGAACTTTGGTACAATTGCATTTTTAAGGAAGATAAAATATTGTTTGAGGATTTAGACAAAAAATACAAAAGCGGTCAAATTGATCAACATTCTTTAGAGTATAGAATTGTTCATAAAGATGGAACTATAAAATGGGTACTAGATAGAGGCGCTGTTATAGAGCGAACTATTGAAGGAAAACCTCTTAAAACCATTGGAACACATACAGATATTACTGAAAAAATAAATGCCGACAAAAAACTGGAGGAACTTCGAGATTTCTATGAAAAGATTTTAGACAATATTCCTGCAGATATTGCTGTATTTGACAAGGAACATAATTACTTATATGTTAATCCGATGGCTATTAGTGATACAAAATTGAGAAAATGGATTATTGGTAAAAAAGATGAAGATTATGTAAAAGAGAGAAATAAATCGATAAGTATACCTGAGAGTAGAAGAAAATTATTTACTAATATTATAAAATCTAAAGAACTTAGAACTTGGGAGGCAGAAATAAAACAACCAGATGGGACGAGCAAATATATTTTAAGAAATTTGTATCCAGTTGTAAATAATAATAAGGAGGTAGAATTGATAATAGGCTATGGAGTTGATATCACTAATATTAAAAATATTCAACAGCAAAAAGAAGAAAGTGAAAAAAAATATAGTGAAATAATACATAATAGTCTCGCTATTATTACTACTCATGATTTGCAAGGTAAATTTATAGATGCAAATCCGATGGTAGGTAAAGTTTTTGGATATGCAGATTCCGAATTTATCGGACACCTCCTCACAGATTTTATGCCTGAGCAAGATAAACTATTATTTAAAGAAACGTATTTAGATAAGATTAAAATAACCAAAGAAGCAACTGGGATTTTCAGGGTTTTGCACAAAAATGGTCAAATTGTTTATACTTTATATAATAATTACTTAAAAGAAGAGGCAGGCAAGGATCCATATGTAATTGGTTTTGCAGTAGATATAACCGAACGTATTTTGGCGGAAAAAGAGCTAATTAAAGCCAAGAAAGTTACTGAAGAATTAGCCAAAACGAAACATAATTTTTTAGCAAACATGAGTCACGAAATAAGAACTCCAATGAATGCTATTATGGGAATGAGTCGTCAGTTACTAAAGTCTGATTTGAATGACGAGCAGCGGAGTTATCTTGGCAATATTACAAATGCATCCGAAAACTTATTAGTAATTATAAATGACGTATTGGATCTAGCAAAATTGGAATCAGGACAATTGTCAATCGAAAAAATTCCATTTGCTCCGAAACAAGTGATTGAGAATGTAATGAAAGTAATGATGCATAAAGCCGAAGAAAAAGGCATTTCACTGACAAATCCATTTACCGACTTGCATTTATCTCCTGTACTTATCGGTGACCCTTATCGAATAAACCAAGTAATGTTAAATATTGTTTCGAATGCAATAAAATTCACACTTGAAGGAAGTGTCGAACTTAGCTGTAAAGTTTTGAAAGACAATGAGACCTATCAAGAATTAGAATTAAAAGTTGCTGATACCGGCATAGGTATGGAGCAATCCTTTTTGAAAGACTTATTCACAAAGTTTAGTCAGGAATACGAGTCTACTTCCAGAAAATACGGAGGAACAGGCCTTGGTATGGGTATTTCTAAAAACTTAATAGATAATATGGGCGGTGAGATTTTGGTAGAAAGTGAAAAAGGAAAGGGAACAACAATTTATGTGAGGTTTACTTTGGAAAAGGGGAAGGAATTAGATATATTTAAAAAGGATGCTGATACCATAAATACTAAAATTCTTAAGAATAAGAAAATATTGGTTGTTGATGATAATTTAATGAATAGAATGGTTGCAACCTTAATTTTAGATGAATTTGAGGTTCTTGTTTCAAAAGCTGGAAATGGTGAAGAAGCAATAGAATATTTAAAAAATAACGATTGCGATCTAGTGCTAATGGATTTACAAATGCCAATATTGAACGGTTTTGAAGCTTCAATGGTAATCAGAGAAGAACTTAAATTAGAAATACCAATAATCGCTTTAACAGCCAATGTAATAAAAGGAGAAAAGCAAAAGTGTTTTAGTGTTGGCATGAATGACTATTTGTCAAAACCTTTTGATGAAGAGCAATTTCTTGAAATCATTTCTAAATGGTTAGAAAAGTAAGACTTATATTTGTGGTAAATTAATTTCAAAGTTTTAAGTGAATATCTATGTTTTTATACTGCAAAATTTGTTCCTAATGCAATTGTTAAAATTGGATGTTTGACATTTCTTAAATGTTAAAACACATAATAAAAAGACCTGTTTAGCTTATATTTTAAGATATTTAATTTCATTTTATATTAAATGTATTTTATATTTCATTTTTTTTGTAGTTTAGTAATTTATTAAGATATTAGTCCTTAAACATAACTTGATAAAGTCACTGAAAGCTTTCTTGATTGAAGATGATCTTACTCTTAACGGCGTCCACAGGACTGATTTTTTTCTATCTGAAGTAAAAATTTAAAAGAATATAAAGTGAATATCAATATGTACCATCTAATAAGAACCGAAATATATCTTAAGACAACAAGAAAACCCAAAATTGGAAATTCAATCTCAAACTAATTAATTTAATCCCTAAATAACTCTTATGAAAACAGCATCTGCATTATACAAAGACCATTCTTTCTGTAAGGAAAGTAATGATGAAAATTTAGTTTTTGAAGAAGCCCAACTAATAATTGGGTTTGGTTCAGCGGCACTAGTGTCTCAAGAAAAATCATTTTTAGATATCAAAAATAAATTTCCCAATGCCGAAATTGCATTGTGCTCTACAGCAGGTGAAATATATGAAAAAGAAGCTTTAGACGATACCATTTCACTTGTAGCAATCCAGTTTCAATCTACTACAATAAATACGTCACAAATAAATATCGAAGATTTCGATTCAAGTTATGACGCGGGTAAAACCTTGGTGAATAATTTGCCTCAAGAAAATTTAAAATTAATTTTTGTACTATCAGATGGAGGAAAAGTTAATGGAAGTGAACTCGTAAAAGGGATGAATTTTTCAAAAAAGAAAGATGTTCTTATCACTGGAGGTTTAGCTGGAGATGGAAGTAAATTTGAAAGAACTTTTGTAGGCTTAAACGATGTACCGCAAACGGGCAAAATAGTAGCTATAGGTTTTTATGGCGATAAGTTTATGGTGTCTCATGGTTCTTTAGGCGGTTGGGAATCCTTTGGACTGGAAAGAACCGTTACAAAATCAGAATCGAATGTATTATTTGAAATAGACAATAAAAATGCACTCGGCTTGTACAAAAATTACTTGGGAAAATATGCAGATGAACTCCCTGGTTCAGCACTACTTTTCCCCTTGTCGGTTAAATTTGATGATGATCATAAGCCAATTGTTAGAACTATACTTTCTATAGATAATGAACAACAATCCATTACATTTGCTGGAGATCTTCCTATTGGCAGCAAAATCCGATTTATGAAAGCCAATTTTGATAAATTAATTGATGCTGCAAGTGAAGCTGCAAATTCTTGTGCTGAAATGGTTAATAGCAAGCCAAAACTAGCCCTATTAATTAGTTGCGTAGGAAGAAAATTAATTATGCCTACTAGAATTGATGAAGAAATTGAGGCAGTTTCAGAAATATTTGGCAGCGGTACAATGCTATCAGGCTTTTATTCTTACGGCGAAATCTCTCCTCTTAATCCAATGGCAAATTGCGAACTTCAAAATCAAACAATGACCATAACTGGTATAAATGAAATTGAGTAATTATGGTTTATCATAAGCTTTTACAAAGACAAATAAAAAAATTTTTAACGGCTGATTCTACCGAGAACCCTTTGTTTGAGGCATTTATTACGTCGGTTAATGATTCTTATTTGGCTTTTGAAAGAGATAAGGAGATAATGAATCATACTTTTCAACAAAGTGAAAGAGAGTACAATGAAATCACTGTTCAGTTAAAAAAAGAAATTGAATTTAAACATTTAGCAGCCAATAATTTATATCAAAACATTAATAAAGATGATTTAGACTATGATATAAATTACGAACACAATGATGATTTGCTTTTTGTTTCAGAATATTTACGGGAGCAAATTAGCAAGAGAAAGAAAACGGAAGAGCAATTACAAGAAACGGTAGCATTGTTAAAAACATTGCTAGCGAATTTTCAATCAGGCATAATGGCCGAAGACGAAAACCGCAAAATGATTTTTGCCAATCAATTGTTTTGTGATATGCGCAAAATCAAGCTACCACCAGAGGAATTGGTAGGTATTGATTGTTCCGAATTTATGCATAATTCAAAATCATTATTTAAAGATCCTAAACATTATATTGAGGTTAAAGAAAAAATATTACGCGACAAAAAACTTGTCGTAGGTCAATTGATAGAAACTAATGACAATCATTTTATAGAACGCGATTACATTCCTATTTTTATTGATGGTAAATACAAGGGTCACCTCTGGAAATACACCGATGTGACTGCCAAAATCCAAACGCTAAAATTATTAGAGCAAAGCGAGGAGCACAACCGTTTGATAATGAATTCTTCGTTAAATTCAATTATTACAATTAATTCTAGTAACAAAAGAATAACGTTTTGGAATAGTCAAGCGGAGCATATATTCGGTTGGAATAAAGAGGAAGCATTAGGAAAGAATATGATAGATTTAATTGTCCCAGAACGCAATCAAAATGTTTGGAATGATACAATTGAACAATACCTGAAAAATGAAGAAGACTCTTTTTTTAATAAACAATTAGAGGTTCGTCTTGTAGATAAAGCTGGAGTAGAATTCTTTGGCGAAGCTTCTATAATTCCAATTAATCAAAATGGAGAAATTTATTTCTGCGCTTTTCTTCAAGACATTTCTAAAAGGAAAGAAGCCGAAAAGAATCTTTTGCAAACAGTAGAATTGTTAAAAACATTACTTGCCAATTTGCAATCGGGTGTATTAGTGGAAGATAAAAATCGAAAAATATTGTTCACTAATAATCTTTTTTGTGATTTATTCTCCATTCCAGTCTCTCCTGAAAAAATGATAGGCATTGACTGCACCAATTCAGCAGAACAATATAAAGCGTTATTTAAAGAATCTGAATTGTTTAGCCCTAGAATTCTTGATATTTTGCAGAAAAGAAAATCTGTAACCGAAGAACTTCTAGAAACAGTGGACAATAGATTTTTAGCTAGGGATTATGTTCCTATTTTTATAGATGATGAATACAGAGGCCATCTTTGGAAATACACCGATGTAACTCAAAGAATACTAAACCAGAAACTCTTAGAACAAAGTGAAGAGCGTACGCAAATCATAATGAATTCTGCTTTAAATGCCATAATTACAGTTGATTATAAAGGGGAAATAACCTTTTGGAATGACCAGGCTGAAATTACTTTTGGGTGGAAAGAGGAGGAAGTTTTAGGAAGAGTATTTACAGAATTCATAATTCCCGAACGAAATAGAGATTTGTGGAATTATTCTATTTATCAATATTTAAATGAAGGTCATAATGAATTCTTAAACACACAGGTAGAACTCTTTGGATTAAAAAAATCAGGTGAGGAATTCCTTGCCGAAATTACAATAACACCGGTAAATCAAAATAATGAAACTTTTTTCTGTGCTTTTCTGCAAGATATTTCCCAAAGAAAAGAAGCTGAAAGTAAGCTCCAGCAAACATTACAATTATTAAAGACATTATTAGCCAATCTTCGATCGGGAATTCTTGTTGAAGATGAAAACTTAAAAATCTTGTTTTCCAATCAACTTTTTTGGGATATCCGGAACACTTCAATTTCACCCGCTGAAATGGAAGGAATTGACTACTCAAAATCATTCGAAAAAGCGCAGTATCTATTTAAAGATTCCGAGCGTTTTCTCTCAAGAGTCTACGAAATACTGAATAGTAAACAGCCCGTTGTTGATGAACTGCTGGAAACTACCGACAACCGTTTTCTCGAAAGGGATTATATCCCAATATTTCTTAATGATGAATACAAAGGCCATCTTTGGAAGTATACTGATGTTACGCAAAAGATACAGAATCGAAAACTTTTGGAACAAAGTGAGCAGCGAAATAGTTTAATAATGAATTCGTCTCTTAATGCAATTATTAATGTTGACGATGAAGGAACGATAACTTTTTGGAATCGTCAGGCAACAAATGTTTTTGGGTGGCAACCAGAAGAAATTATGGGTAAACTATTAGTAGAAACTATTATTCCTTACCAAAACAAAAATGTTTATGATTCTAAAAATGGAAAAAAAATTAAAGAGATTGAAAAGTCTTCTTTTAAAAAAAGTATAGAACTAATTGGCATTAAACAAAATGGTGAAGCAGTTACTATAGATTGCTTTATAGTTCCAATAAATCAAAATGGAAGAACCTTTTTTTGTCTATTTATTCAAGATATTACCGAGAAAAAAGAAGCAGAAAATATTCGAAAAATTCAGGAAGAAAAATACCAAAACGTTATTGCCCATATGAATCTTGGTTTATTAGAAGTCGATAACAATGAAATTATTCAATATGTGAACAATAGTTTCGCAAGCATTTCTGGTTATGAAGTGAGTGAACTCATAGGAAAAAATCCATCTGAACTTTTTGTGTTTGGAGAAGATTTTGACGCTATTAAAACTAAAAATAGCCTTAGAAAACAAGGTGTTTCAGATATATATCAACTTCCAGTCAAGAATAAAAGTGGTGAGCAACGGTGGTGGGCGATTAGTGGAGCACCAAGTTATGATAATAAAGGAAATGTTATTGGATCTATTGGAATTCATTTAGATATTACCGAACAAAAACAATTGGAGTTAGATCTCGAAAAGGAAAAGACTAACGCATTAGAATCTTCTAAAGCCAAAGAAATATTCTTGGCGAATATGAGTCACGAAATAAGAACACCACTCAACGCAATTATTGGATTTTTAAGAGAATTAGACAAACAAGAACTTACCGAGCTTCAAAAGAAATACGTAGACAATAGCTCTATTGCCTCTAAACATTTATTAGCGATCATTAATAATATTTTGGACATTTCAAAAATCGAAGCAGGTGAAATGTCAATTGAATATGAAGATTTTGTCTTTGAAAAATCAATTTCAAATGTGGCAACCGTCTTGCAACCCTCGCTCGAACAAAAAGGACTTGACTTTAATATTTTAATTTCAAATGAAATTGAAAGGGTAGTAAAGGGTGATCCTCTTCGTTTGCAGCAAATTTTATTTAATCTTATTGGAAATTCCATAAAATTTACTAGCAAAGGCAGCATTTCAATAGATTGTAAAGTTGTTAAAAGCGCTAATGATTTTCAGGAATTGAAAATTTCAGTTTCGGATACTGGAATAGGAATGGAAAGTGGTTTTATTAAAAATATTTTTAAGAAATTTTCTCAAGAAGATAAAGCCGTCACCAGAAAATATGGAGGAACCGGTTTAGGTTTGTCAATTACCAGCGAGCTTGTCAAGTTAATGGGTGGCAGAATTGAAATTGAAAGCGAAAAAAATGTTGGGACAACTTTTCATATTTATCTTAATTTTCCAAAAGGAAGTGATTCGTTCATTGACGATGAGGATATTGAAGAACCGGTTTCGAGTATAGATAATATATCAATACTTTTAGTAGAAGATAATTTTTTAAATCGAATGGTAGCTCAAAACTCCTTACAATATTATAATTGTAAAGTTACAGAAGCTGAAAACGGTGTTGAGGCAATTGAAATATTGAAAAAAAATACATTTGACGTAATTCTGATGGACATACAAATGCCTGAAATGGGTGGTATTGAAGCAACAGAAATTATAAGAACTAAACTTAATCTCACTACGCCAATAATAGCACTTACTGCCAATGCATTTAAAACTGAAATCGATCGATGCAAAAAAGCGGGTATGGATGACTATGTAACAAAACCCTTTGAAGAGGACATTTTGATAGAAACAATTGCAAAACATACCACAAACAAAAAAACATCCGTTCCTAAATCAAAATTTACAGAAATACCTGCGACAGATACACTCTATAATTTGAAGTCGTTACAAAATATTTGCAAAGGAAATAACGAGTTTATGTCTGAAATGATTGTAGTTTTCATAGAACAAACAACCGATGCACTTGAAAAATCCGAAGCAGCAATTATTGAAAATAATTTTACGGAAGTAAGCCGTTTGATTCATAAAATTAAACCCAGCGTTGAAATTCTTGGAGTTGCAAGTATACATAAACAGATGAAACTTCTTGAAATAATTTCGCAAGAATCTACGGACAAAGAACAAATAGAAGATCTTTTTAGTACTGTAAAAGAGGTTTTAGTTAAGTCAATAGTTCAACTCAAAGACAGTGAGTATTATTTATAATTATGGTAATAATAACCTATAAAGTGTTGTTATTAGCAGCAAAAATAGTGTTGAGATGATGTTCGCCATTCAAATTAGTTCAATAAGCCTTTAAAGAATTTTAGAGGTTTTTTTTAAAAAATATGCAAAAATTATTTGATTCGAATGATAAGTTCGATTTCTTATTTGAAAAGGGAAAATATATAAATAAAAAAACCAGCAAATTTTATTTTGCTGGTCTTAACACATAATTCTTGTTACTTAATACTTACTTTATCAAATCAAAACTTCTCTTCACGAAAGCAGTAAGTTCTTCGCCTTTCAATAGATTTTGAGATAATTTGGCCAAGTCTAAAGCTTGTTTTACCAAGTTTTCTTGAGCTGATTTGTCTTCAGTGTTCAAAATATTAGAAGCCAAATCCGAATTGGTATTGACCACCAAGTTGTACATTTCTGGCATATTGCCCATTCCGAACATTCCGCCACCGCCTGATTGACTCATTTCTTTCATTCGACGCATAAATTCAGGTTGTGTGATGATGAAAGGCGCAGCTTGACTGTCCAAAGCTTCTAGCTGTACAGTATACGCTTTTGGAATGTAGGTTTCCAATGAAGTTTTCAAGCTTTCTTTTTCAGTATCAGATAATTTAGAAATCGTAGTTTCGTCCTTCTTAATCAAATTATCAATATGATCTGAATCGACGCGAACGAACGTGAGATCTTTGTTGTCACCTTCTATTTTTTGAATTAAATGCGAGATAATTGGCGAATCTAAAAGCAATATTTCATATCCTTTTTCTTTGGCGATTTCGATATAAGAATGTTGCGCTTCTTTATTTCCAGCATATAAAACAACTAGTTTTCCGTCTTTGTCGGTTTGTTTTTCTTTTAGGTTTTCTTTTAATTCGTCTAATGTGAAAAATTTATCATCAACTGTTGGATATAAAACAAAAGCACCTGCTTTTTCGTAGAATTTTTCTTCAGAAAGCATTCCGTATTCTAAAACCACTTTAATGTCGTTCCATTTTGCTTCAAAATCTTCTCTATTTTCTGTGAATAAAGATTTCAATTTATCGGCTACTTTACGAGTAATGTAGTTCGAAATTTTCTTCACAGCACCATCCGCTTGTAATCCAGAACGAGAAACATTCAATGGAATATCTGGAGAATCGACAACACCACGAAGCATCATCAAAAATTCAGGTACAATTCCTTCTACGTTGTCGGTCACGTAAACTTGGTTTTGGTACAATTGAATCTTATCTTTTTGGATTTGCATATCAGAACCCAATTTTGGGAAATATAAAATACCAGTCAAGTTAAAAGGATAATCAACATTCAAGTGAATGTGAAACAATGGCTCTTCAAATTGCATTGGATACAATTCGTGGTAGAATTTTTTATAATCTTCGTCGGTTAATTCCGTTGGTTGTTTGGTCCAAGCGGGATTTGGATTATTGACGATGTTGTCAACTTCAACAGTTTCGTTGACATAATCCTCAGGAGCATCTTCTGGTTTTGGCAAAGTTTCTGTTCTAGTTCCAAATTTAATTGGAATAGGCATAAACTTGTTGTAACGATTTAATAATTCCTTGATTTTGAACTCTTCTAAAAAATCTATGGAATCTTCAGCAATATGTAAAATAATTTCAGTTCCACGAGTGGTTTTGTCAGCTGGTTCCAATGTGAATTCAGGGCTTCCGTCGCAAATCCAATGTGCTGCTGGTTCGTCTTTGTATGATTTGGTAATAATTTCCACTTTCGAAGCAACCATAAAAGCAGAATAGAAACCCAAACCAAAATGACCAATAATTCCTGAATCTTTGGCTGAATCTTTGTATTTTTCTAGAAATTCTTCTGCTCCAGAAAAAGCAATTTGGTTAATGTATTTCTCTACTTCATCAGCAGTCATTCCCAAACCTTGGTCGATAATATGCAATTTTTTGCCTTCTTTATCGATTTTAACTTCCAGAATAGGGTTGCCGTATTCTACTTTGGCATCGCCAACGCTTGTTAGATGTTTTAACTTTAGGGTAGCATCGGTTCCGTTCGAAATCAACTCACGCAAAAATATTTCGTGATCGCTGTATAAGAATTTCTTAATTAAAGGGAAGATGTTCTCCACCGAAACATTAATTTTTCCTGTTGTCATAGTTGAAGTTTTTAAAATTATTTTTGATTATTTTTGTACTTTCAAATAGAATACCAATTTCATTTTTAGTGACAAATTGTCGGAAACGTAAATTTTGATACAAAAACATTTTATTTTGAAACTAATTTTAGCAGCTTCATTGTAACTTTGCATCAAGTTTAATATTATAAAGACTATATATATGAAAAAAACAATTACACTGCTGGTGTTGGCTATTTTGTTCTTTGCTTGTAAAAGTAAATCAGGAACAACTACTACAACAGTAAAAAGTGAACCAGTTGCTAGTACAAAATTGGACAAGAGTTCTCAAGTAGCCATCAAAGGAAATTGGGTTATTACCAACATTTCTTACCCCGGTTCCGATTATATTAAGGTAAATTCTTTTCAAATTGCCGATTCTAAATGTTTTGTTGGCAGTACTTGGAATTTTATTTCAAACAATAATAAGGGAAGTGTTGCTTTGACAAAATCGGATTGTGCTGCATTCAGTTCTCCAATTGTGTGGAGCATCAATAAAGAGGGTGTTTTTGTCCTTAAAATTGTAGAATCTGGAGTGAAATCGAAAACGGTTACTCAAGGTTTTTTATTGCGTGTGGCCAACCAAACAGAGAATTCATTTCAATTAATTGACAAAATAAGCGTTGGTGGTCAAGACAAGGAAGTTACTTACCAATTTGAAAAAATCATTTCTACAAATAACTAAATAATCATGAAAAAAATATCAATTTTAGGAATAAGCAGTATGTTTCTTTTAGCAACCCTTTTTGCAGGTTGTAATTCAGTAAAAAATGCTAATAATACTCAAAAAGGAGCAGGAATCGGTGCGGGAGCAGGAGCATTAATTGGAGCAATAATAGGAAATAATTCAAAAATTGGAACCGCAGGCGGAGCACTTATAGGAGCTGCAGTCGGAGGCGGAACTGGCGCTTTGATTGGAAATAAAATGGATAAACAAGCACGCGAAATAGATCAAGCCTTGCCTGGTGCAGATGTTGAAAGAGTAGGAGAAGGTATTCGTTTAGTTTTAAACGAAAATGCCGTGCGTTTTGATACTGGAAAAGCAACATTAACTTCGGCTGCAAAAGCCAATTTAAATAAATTGGTTCCGGTTTTTAAGGAATATGCCGATACTAATATCGAAATTTACGGTTACACTGACAGTACAGGAAGTGCAGAATTTAATCTTACTCTTTCTCAAAAAAGAGCTGAATCGGTTAAGAATTATTTAGCTTCAAATGGATTAATTAGTTCCCGTTTTAAAATTACTGGATTGGGAATTGCCGATCCAATAGCTTCAAACGACACTGCCGAGGGAAGAAGTCAAAACCGCCGAGTTGAATTTGCTATTTTGGCAAATGACAAGATGGTGCAAGATGCCAAAAAAGAAGCGGGACAATAAAACCCTCGCATATTAATATACTGAAAGCTGTTTCGTTTTGAAGCAGCTTTTTTTTGTTTGAATTGTTAAAATTACTGCAGTTATCTGGAATTGGATTTATTTTAAACATAACTATTTCCTGCTGAATACATTTTAATTTCCAAAAAAAAAGTTTTTGAAAGACGCTACAAATCACGCTTTTTTTTATTTGAAAATACTTGATGAGCAAGTATACTTCAAACCCATTTATAATATTTTAATTAGTATTCAAAAATGATTTAAAGGAAATATCAGCCACTATTATTTCAAAAACAGAAGTCTTCGTTTTAAACTTTTTCAAAGTAACTGTGGAATTCGCCATTTATTATTAGTGAATTAAAGCTGTTATTGCTACTGAACGGATTACGTTGTAATAAAAGAACATAAAAAAAAGGCTGCTTTTGGCAGTCTTTAAATTTGTGAAACAATCCTTATTTATTGTTTAAATGTTTTTTTGAGTGACATTTCGCCTTTATATTCTTCAATTACTTGTGAAAATTGTATTGATAGGTTAGGATTAATGAATAGATAAATGGGAAAGTTTTAAATTAAACAAATTTTTTGAATTATTTTCATGGTAAAAAGGGAAAGGGGTTTTTAGTAATTTGATCTGTTCAGTCTTGGCGAAGACGGGTTCACCTTACGCTGAATTTTCAGCCTACAAAAAAAATTGTAAAAAAAAATCCTCGACAATCTATAATTTAGAAAGCGAGGATTTTTCATTATAAATCTAAAATCAAAAACAACAATTCTATTTTTTGATCAAACGAATAGTTTTCGCCTCACCAGCATTTTCTAGTATTACATTGTAAACTCCAGAGGTATAGTTAGCACCTATCTCCACTGCATTTGAATTTACTTTCTTGTTCTCAATCATACGACCTTGCATATCATATACTTGAATAGTAGTATCTGCTGCTTTTGATGATTCAATAGCCAAATTAAATACTCCTGATGATGGATTAGGATAAGCAATTACCTTGAAATCTGTTGCTACTGGCGCTTTCGCAATTTTAGCGGTTGTAGTACAAGCATTCGAAGTTAATGTAAGCACTTTATTAAGTGCGCTAACGCCAAAACCGTTAACAGATTGAATCGAGATTGTTTTCTGAGTAGGTTTAACTGATGTAAATCCATTTGGATAATTCACCGTGAATGTTGCACCTGCTACTGCATTAATGGCTTTTGTATTTCCTGATCCGCCAACAATCGTAGTCCCGACTGGTGCAGTAATAAGATACACGTTTGCTTTTAATGCTGCCGCTGTGATGGTGTAAGTTACGCTTGATGCTTGATTTGAACAAATAGCTAGTGAACCTACTACTACTCCAGCCGCCGATGGAGATCCAGCTGTTAATTTTAGCAAAGTAGCAGTTGATGCAGTTGAAGGTAGTGCGGTTATATTGCTTTTTACCGATGATCCCATACCATTTACTGCTTTAACTCCTACATACAACGATGCAGTTCCTGGTTGAACATCTTCAAAGTTTACCATGATACTTGAGCTTACAAGTGATCCTCCAACTACATTTACGCCCTCTGGTAATTCCCAAGAGAATGAACTTGCAAGTGTCGTAGCTGTTACAGTACCTACTAACGTAAGTGCTGTGTTTGTACCAATATATTTGCTAATATCTGTCACTGCAACTGTACTACTCACTGCCATATCAAACATCTTTAATGTTGGTGCGGCTGGTCGTACTGCGGTCAATGTCAATAATTTTGCTGTAGATGTAGTGGTTGGATTTACAAGGGCAGTATTAGAAGTTGTTGAAACTCCTACCCCGTTTACCGCTTTTACGCCTATTCTTAAAACATTGGTCGATACTGGTGTAGCGGCTGTTGTATTAAAATTATGTGTGTTTGCGCTTGTAACTCCAGCAAAATTAACTGT
>CAMBHH010000026.1 GCA_945866505.1 Flavobacterium psychrophilum | reverse complement strand
TGAATGAATTCGAATCCGCCTTTTTTATCAATACCTAAATGTGGAGCAATAACAACGGCTAATAGCATTGCAACAAGTACAGCCCATTTACCCACACGAACCATTTTCTTTTCGCTACAATCTACATCAATTTTTTTCTTGTAAATATCCAGTGTAAAAATTGTTGAGATACTATTTACTTTACCTGCTAAAGAAGCTACAACTGCAGCAGTTAAAGCGGCAAAGGACAACCCTTTTAGTCCAACAGGTAATAAATTTAATAAAACTGGATACGATCTATCTGGATTTAAAACACCATCAGGACCTAATAATTCAGTTTGTAAACCACCCTTTGTATAAATTACGTATGCAGCAATTCCTGGCAAAACTACAATTACAGGCATCAACAACTTTAAGAAAGCTGCAAATAAAATTCCACTTCTAGCGGTTTTTAAATCAGCGCCTAAAGCTCTTTGAGTAATGTATTGATTGCAACCCCAATAGTTCAAATTAACAATCCACATACCGCCTAACAACACCGTAAGTCCAGGTAAACTGGGAAAGTTTGGGCTATCTTTTTCAAATATCATATGAAAATGATCTCCAGATTGATCCATCATATAGTTGAAACCTTGCAGCATTCCGTGTTGACCGTTTAATTCAGCCACTTTGTCTAAAGCTAAATATGTTGTTACTAAACCTCCAAAAATTAAAAAAACCACTTGAATAACATCCGTATATCCTATTACTTTCATTCCACCAAGAGCAATTATAATAGCAAAGAAAGCCAAACCATACATACACAAATCGAGGTTTATTCCAGAAATTCCATTGATTGCTAATGCTCCCAAATAAAGAATTGAGGTTAAATTTACAATTACATACAACAACAACCAGAAAACCGCCATAATCATTGCAATATCACCGTTGTATCTTTGATGAAGAAACTGGGGCATAGTGTATATTTTGTTCTTTAAATACACCGGAATAAAAAATACAGCTACAATAATCAATGTCAATGCTGCCATCCATTCGTAGGTTGCTATTGCTAATCCCATTTTGAATCCATTCCCAGACATTGCTATAAATTGCTCAGACGAAATGTTTGAAGCGATTAGCGAAGTTCCAATTGCCCACCAAGTAAGAGAGCCTTCCGCTAAAAAGTAATCATGTGATGCACTATGAGAAGCTGTTTGCTTTCGTTTGTAAATCCAGTAGCCGTAGCCCGCTACTATAAAGAAGTAAACCAGAAAGACTAAATAGTCTGCAATTTGTAATGTATTCATAATCGATTTTTAAGTTATTTAATTTTAGTTTGTAGAAAATATTTAATGTTAAATAGTTTATAATTAATTAGTTCTTATTTTTTGTTCCCACTTCCAAGCACTTTCCATTGCCTCGTCCAAAGAAGATTGTGTTTTCCAACCCAAAACTTTATTTGCTTTTTCGGTACTTGCATAAGCCATTGTTACATCTCCTTCTCTTTTATCTACAATTTTGTAGGCGAATGGCTTACCACTTACTTTTTCAAAACTTGAAATCACCTCTAAAACGGAACTTCCAACTCCCGTTCCAAGGTTGAAAATTTCGACTTTTTCTTGATTCCTATTTTCTAATAATCTTTGTAAAGCAACCACATGCGCTTTTGCTACATCGACTACATGTATGTAATCGCGAATGCAAGTGCCATCGACTGTTGGATAATCATTTCCGTAAACCATCAATTCCTTTCGCAAACCAATCCCAGTTTGTGTAATGAACGGAACCAAATTTTGAGGTACACCTACAGGTAATTCGCCAATTTCAGCAGAAGGATGAGAACCGATTGGATTAAAATAGCGAAGCAAGATAGCATTTATATTGGTAACTTTGGAAATATCTGTAATAATTTCTTCTCCTATTTGTTTTGTGTTTCCGTAAGGCGACATTGCGGGTTTGATTGATGCGCTTTCGTCAATTGGCATAACATCTGCTTGACCGTAAACTGTGCAAGAAGAACTGAAAATAAAATGAGCTTTTTCTTTTTTCTGTAACTCTTGAAGCAAATAGACCAAGGATGAAATATTATTTTCATAATACAACAGTGGGTTTGTAACGCTTTCGCCAACTGCTTTTGAGGCGGCAAAATGAATCACACCGTTGATATCTTGATGCCTTTGGAAAAAATCTTTAACCAATGATTTTTCTCTTAAATCTAATTTTTCAAAAATGGGTTCCTTTCCTGTGATGGCAACAATCCCTTTCAAAACATCTTCTGACGAATTGGAAAGATTATCTACAATGACTACCTCAAAACCTTCATTTTGTAATTCGACAACTGTATGCGAGCCAATAAATCCAAGACCTCCTGTTACTAATACTTTCATGCCTTATTTGTTTTTATAATGTATGTCTGATAAATCTCGTAACATTTTCGCACTTTTTTCTGCAGTAATATCACGTTGAGATTCTCCCATCATTTCGTACCCTACCATAAATTTTTTAACCGATGCCGAGCGCAACAAAGGTGGATAAAAGTGCATATGGAACAGCCATTCAGGATGATTTTCGCCATCAGTTGGCGCTTGATGAATTCCAGAAGAATAAGGAAAAGAAGTTTCAAAAAGATTGTCGTATTTCGCAGTCAATTGTTTTAAAATAAGTGCGTAAGCAGCAACCTCTTTTGCATTAAAATCGGTGATTTTGGTCGCATGACGTTTACAGACAATCAAAGTTTCAAAAGGCCAAATTGCCCAAAAAGGAACCAAAGCTACGAAATGTTCGTTTTCTATTACTATACGTTCTTTTGCTTCCAACTCTTTTTCTAAATAATCCAAAAGCAAATTGCTTCCGTTTTTATCAAAATAATTTTTTAAGCTATTTTGCGTTTTTTCGATTTGAGTTGGCAATGAAGATTGTGCCCAAATTTGACCGTGTGGATGAGGATTGCTGCAACCCATTACACTTCCTTTGTTTTCGAAAATTTGTACATAATTGATATAATCCACGTTTCCCAAATCAGTATATTCTCTTTGCCAAGTGCGAATTATCTCTTCTATTGTTGGCAGATCCATTTCTGGTAAAGTAATGTTGTGCTTTGGCGAAAAACACACTACTCTAGAGATGCCTCTTTCAGGTTTGGCTTTAAAAAAAGTCGCCTCTTTACTTTCCTCAAACTCAATTTCTTCTTGTTTTAAAGCTGCAAAATCATTTTCGAATACAAACGAACTAGTATACTGTGGATTTATTTCTCCATTGGCACGAACATTTCCTGGACATAAATAACATTCAGGGTCGTACTCAGGTCTGCCATCATTGGCAACAGTTTCTTTTTGACCTTGCCAAGGACGTTTTGCACGATGTGGCGAAACTAACACCCATTCGTTTATAAGTGGATTAAATCTTCTGTGAGGATCTTCGTAAATATCAAATTTTTTCATCTGTTTGTAATATTTGTTTTTTATTGGAATATGGAACGCCTATAAACATTTTCCTATGTGTCAATGACGATCGTCATCGTCGTTTCATTGTTACTAATTTTTATATAATGAGGTTCCGTTGGAAACTTTTACATCATAAATTTTTAAATCTATATTAAATTTATTCAAGTATAATTTGGTGAATTTTTCTTTTATAGTGGCTTCACTTCCTTTTTTGACTAAAGTAATTGCACATCCTCCAAAACCACCTCCCATTAATCGAGAGCCAATTACATCTTCTTCTGCTTTGGCCAAATTTACCAAATAGTCTAATTCTTCACAGCTGACTTCATAATCTTTCGACAATCCCTCGTGGGTTTCAAACATTAATTTTCCTAATGTTTTGATATCACCATTATCGAGAGCTTCACAAGCTTGAATGACACGTTTTATTTCTTTTACCGCATACAAACTTCTTTTAAAAACATTCTCTGACATTTTTGTATGTAGATTAATCAAATGTTCCACATTGCAGTCCCGGAAACTTTCAATTTCAGGATAATTTTCTTTAACAATACTCAGACCTTCATTACATTCTATACGCCGATTATTGTATTCGGATGTAAATAATGAATGTTTTACATTACTATCTAGCAATATAAGTGAATAGTCAACAAAATTAGCATCGTGATACGTATAATCTAATGTACGGCAATCAATTTTTATAACTTTATTTTCCAATCCCATCACACTGGCAAACTGATCCATAATTCCACAATTGATCCCTACCCAATGTTCTGCGCTTTGTGCCATAAGAGCAACGTCAATTGATTTAATTCTTAAATTGAACATTTCGTTAATTCCAAATAAAAAACCGCATTCTAAAGCTGCAGACGAGGACAAACCAGAGCCTGTAGGGATATTGCTACTGAAAGCACAATTAAAGCCGCCAATTTCGTAGCCTTTCAGTTTTAATTGCAATAACACTCCACGTAAATAATTAGTCCAAACAACCTCGCTCATTACAGCGTCTTTTTTTACATCAATTTCAACAGATTCGTTCAAATCAATGGCTTGAATGTTTGCAATATCCGAATTATTTTTTTCAAAAGCGAAACAAATAATTTTATCAATTGCTGCTGGCAAAACATATCCATCATTATAATCAATATGTTCTCCAATGATGTTTATTCGTCCTGGCGATAAAATCACTTTGTCAGCATTTGAGTTGAACGTTTGCTGAAAAAAATCTTTTGTGTTTTTAATTAAAATCTCATTCATAATCTTCTATTTTTATAATGGTGCAATTTATTTTTTGGGACAGATGTTTTAAAGATGGCGAAATTGAATAAATAGTTTCCGTGTACTTAATTAATACCTATATATTAAAAATACTTAATAAGTCTTTTAAAAGAATAAATGACGTTCAAAAGCTCTTTTATATTGTGATTGGTTCCTTCTTTACAAATAAATTTACTAAATACACAAAACACTCAAAGGCGTTTAAAACAAATGATTTAATAATATAATCTATTACAAAATGCATCATGTGTTTTATTTAGAATTCTTTTTTGTCAATTATTAAAAACAAATATATGATAATAATTGACTTTTACATACCAGTACCTACCAGTTTATTTTGTAGATTGCAAAAAAATAATTTATTTAATGAAATTCATACAAATTCATAATAACAAGAGCATTCCTAAATACAAGCAGATCATCTACTCTATTGAAAAATCTATTGAAGATGGGAGCTTAAAAAAAGGAGAGAAACTACCCTCAATAAACAAAGTTTGCCTAGAGTTTTCTTTGTCAAGAGATACTGTACTACAGGCCTATGAAGTACTAAAAAAAAGAGGCATAATTTACTCAATCCTTGGAACGGGATACTATTTGAAAAGCACTGAAATCAACATAAAGCATCGTGTTTTTTTACTTTTCGACGAACTTAATAGTTTTAAAGAAGATCTATATAATTCGTTTTTGGTTAACGTCGGGAAAGGTAGTCAGGTGGACATTTACTTTCACCATTTTAACAACAAAGTTTTTCAAAAACTAATCGATGACAACAACGGTAATTACACAAAGTACATAATTATGCCTACGAATTTAGCTAGTGCAGCAACAGCAATAAAAACCCTACCAGTAAATGACGTATATATTTTAGACCAAACTAATCCTGAATTAATTTCGTTCCCAGCAATATATCAAAATCATCTTAAAGACATGTATGATTGCTTATCACGCGGAAAAAATAAATTAAACAAATACCAGAATTTAATCTTAATTTTTCCGGGGTTTAGAGAACCAATAGGAATGAAAATTGGGTTCGAAAATTTTTGTAATGATTTCGGATTTCACCACGAAGTAATAACAGAATTTAATAAAAGAGAAATAACACGAGGAGAAGTTTATATTATTCCAAATGATAGAGATTTAGTGCAAGTTATAGAACAATCTAAACTTCAAAATCTAAAACTAGGAAATGACTTTGGAATTATTTCCTATAATGAAACCCCTCTAAAAAAAGTCGTAGAAAATGGCATAACTACAATATCTACAAGTTTTGAGCTAATGGGCAAAATCTTAGCTAAGATGATTTTAAAAAACCAAAAAGTTCAAATAGAAAACAAATGCCACTTAATTCTTAGAAACTCATTATGACAAGTGGGATTTTGAATTTATCCTATAAAAATTTATTATAAAAATTGAAGCGTTCTCTCTAAAGCCATTCCCCTTGAACCTTTAATAAGAACTGAACAATTTTCTATTTGCATTCTATGTAAATATTTAGAAAAAGCGTCGAAAGTTTCAAAAAAATGAAAATTAATACTTTCGACTTCCTGTGAATAAAATTCTTTTCCAATAAGATAATAAACAACATCTTTAGAGTCCAAAAGTAAATCAATAATTGCCTTATGTTCGTGAGCACTTTCAGTTCCCAACTCAAACATATCACCTAAAATCATCACTTTTTTTGAATCATCTAGTTGCAAAAAATTGTCGATAGCGACTGCCATACTACTTGGATTGGCATTGTAAGCATCGAGAATAATTCGATTTGTTCCTCTCGAAATCATCTGCGATCTGTTATTTTCTGGAATATAGCCTTCTAATGCATCTTTTATTTCTTTGTCGTCAACTCCAAAATATTTACCAATGGTAAGAGCTGCATTTACATTGTTAGCGTTATACAATCCTATCAAATGAGTTTGAATGCCCAAATCTGAAAAATGGATTTCAACAAATGGATTTGCTGAAATAGAACTAATATTCACGTTCGCCTCATCTTTATTAATTCCAAAAGAGTACGAGTTTAAAGCTTTTGATTTCTCGACTTGAATTGTATCATCTAAGTTGATGAAAGCTAATTTATCTTTCCGAGAAATATAGCTATACATTTCACTTTTACCTTTAATTACACCTTCGACACCTCCAAAACCCTCTAAATGCGCTTTTCCAAAATTTGTTATATAACCGTAATCGGGCATTGCCAATTCACATAAAAACTCTATTTCTTTTTGATGATTAGCTCCCATTTCGACGATACCAATTTCTGTTTTGTCATTAAAAGACAATAAAGTCAAAGGCACTCCAATATGATTGTTTAAATTCCCCACGGTAGCTTTTGTTTTATACTTTTTAGAAAGCACTACATTTATTAATTCTTTCGTTGTAGTCTTTCCATTGCTACCAGTAAGCGCTAGTATAGGTAAATTTAAATATTGCCGATGATATTTTGCCAACTCTTGCAAAGTCGATAAACAATTATCAACCAATATTGTTCTTTTGTCAATGAAATAATTTCTATTGTCAATTACTACATAAGAAGCCCCCTTATTGAGTGCTTCTTTAGCAAATATATTGGCATCAAAATTTTCCCCTTTTATAGCAATGAATAATGAATTAGGTTCTATTTTGCGAGTATCAATTGATATCGAACTGCATTTTAAAAATAAGCTATGAATTTTTGAAATATCCATATAACGATAACGGTTTAAAACGATAAAAGCCCTAAACAAAGGGCTTTTAATGATTATAAAATAATAAATTAATTTCTTGGAGACTTTCCTTTAACAGATTTTGCGCCTACTTTAGACATTGCACATCTAAAACCAATATAATCTGTTGCCATATCTTGAGGAAAATACCTTCTTTGGGCAGGATCTAACCAATAAGCTCTGTCTCTCCAAGAACCTCCTTTGTAAACACGTACATTATTGTCTATCAAGGTTGTTCTTTTACTGGTTCTATCATATTTTCTAACCATATTCCCCAAACTATCTGTTGAAACATTGTGCTTAGGTGCATTGTACATTAATTTGTCGTCATTTTCTTTTTTGGTTTCCGATTCTGCATCTGCAAAATTAAAATATTTTGTCGATTGCTTGTCACCATCTCTGAAATCTACATTGTAACTTTTATCAAAATTTTGTCTTAAGTACGTCTCATTTTCATCAACTGGAACCTGAGCAATTTGACCTGGAAAACTTGTAGCGACTTTTTTACCATTACTTAGTGTTGCAAATTGAATACTATCCTTTCCTATAATTTGAATTTTACCATCTTTTCCAATTTTATTTTTGGTATATAGATTTCCTCTAAAATAATTAAAATCATTAGCTTCATTATCTATAATCGGTCTATAAACATCCATCACCCATTCAGCTACATTCCCAGCCATATCATACAATCCAAAATCATTAGCTGCGTATTTTTTGACTTCATTAGTGATATCGGCACCATCATCAGACCATCCTGCAATTCCACCATAATCTCCATTTCCTTGTTTAAAATTGGCCAATTGATCACCTTTACTTTGTCTTTTTCCTGATCGAGTATAACTCCCTGACCAAGGGTATTTTTTCTGACCTTTATAGGTATTGTATTCTCTTTTTCCCACATCTGCAGCGGCTGCATATTCCCACTCAGCTTCAGTTGGAAGTCTGTATTCTGGCAGTAAAATTCCCGATGACCGCTGAGCATAAACGTTTGTTGGCGGGGTTGATTTACCATCCTTTCCTGCTTTTGGAGTTTTAATTCCACCTTTTTTGTCAGCATATTTACCTGGCAATACAATTTCCGTGCTACCACCATACGTTGATGTTGGAGACTTTAAATAGGTTTCTGAATCAAAATTGCTATCAGCCGTAACGTCTTTTGTTTTGGCATTCTTTTTAAGATATCCATTTTTCTCTAACAACGCTTCATTTACACGGTTTGTTCTCCATTTACTAAATTCGACCGCCTGAATCCAATTTACCCCCACTACTGGATATTGTGAGTAAGAAGGATGCCTTAAATAATTATTAGTCATCGTTTCGTTATATCCTAATCTATTTCTCCATACTAAAGTGTCTGGCGAAGCACCTTCATATATGTTTTTGTAATTTTCTTCGGTTGGCGGAAAAACCTTTTTAGTCCAATCCAAATATTCTAGATACATCAGATTTGTTACTTCAGTTTCATCCATATAAAAGGATTGTACATGTTGCTGAGTAGGTGTATTATTCCAGTCGTGCATAACATCATCTCCCACTTTTCCCATTGTAAAGGTTCCGCCTTCTACGAAAACTAGTCCAGGTCCTGCCTCTTGATTCTTTTTTGCTGAAGCTTTCGTTCCTGTAGCATTCCATCCTGTTGCCCTTGAAGTCTTTTTCAAATCAGTCTTTTTGCTACAATTAGCAAAACTAATCATCAAAATCATTAATATTATTAAACGAAGGGTAATAAATTTATTTGCTTTCATACTTTTTAGAGGGTGATAATTTTGGTGGTGCAATATAATAATTAAACAATTAAACTGCAATAACATTTTTTATATAATAATCGAATTTTAATTTCTATAATTAAGTTAAAAACTCAAACGCAAAAATATACTATTTATTATTAAAATTACACGAAATGATATATTTTTACACTCAACACTAAATCTACTAATAATTGCGTTTTACATATCTATGAGAAAAACCCTTTTTGTTTATTTACTACTTATTCCTCTTTTTTCATTTGCGCAAAGTAAAGGGGAAGTTACTATTGAATGGCTTCAAAATAACGAAATGTCTGTTGGGGAAAACAAAATCGGCATCCCCCAATTTGCTGGAAGTGGTTTTAATTTTGACTCATCAAAAAAAGCAATTTATTTGATGCTAAAACTATCAGAAACAGCTACTTCTTATGGAAATTCACTTCAAATCTCAAATATTGTTTACGAGTCGGTAACTGAATCGCAACTTGGTGAATTGGACCTTGCAACTATACCAAAAACAGTAGAGGCATCTTTGAAAATAAATGAATCTAGAGACTTAATGCAACCTTTTATTGTGTTATCTCCCATTGTCAAAGATGATCTAGGTTACAAACGAATTAAATCTTTTTCTTATTCAATTATTGGTAATCAAGTTTCAAAAATTTCTCAAACTACTAAAATTACTGCTCTATCTAATTCTATATTGGCAACTGGAGATTGGCATCAATTTTACATTGAGAAATCAGGTGTTTATAAAATTTCGAAAAGTTTTTTAAAGCAATTAGGCGTAAATTTGACTGGAGTTGATCCTAAAAAATTAAAAATTTATGGAAATGGAGGTCGTATGCTGCCTTTATCAAATGCCATTGATTACCCTACAGATTTAGCTGAAAATGCGATACAAATTAGTGGCGAAGGCGATGGTGTTTTTAATGATGAAGACTTCATATTATTTTATGGAGAAGGTGTTGACACTTGGAATCAAGAAAGTCAAACCAACGTTAATTTATACGATACGAAGTCCTACTATTACATTACAGTTCAAGGAAATGATGGAAAAAGAATCCAAAATATGACTCAACCCACCGGAAGTAGTACTTTGAGTTTAAATACATTTGACGATTATCAGTTTCACGAAGTAGATTTAGTTAATATTGGCCGCCTTGGCCGCAAATGGTTTGGAGAGGTGTTTGACATTAATCAAGATCAAGAGTTTTCTTTTAATTTTCCAAACATTGACACATCAACTCCTATAAAATTGACTATAAATACTGCTTCAGCAGCTTACACACCAACTAGTTTTAAGGTATCGGCAAACGGACAAGACTTGGGCACTATGTTATTTCCTGCATTAGTTCAATTTTCAGGAGTTGTATTTTATGAAAGCGCATTGCCAAGCAACAGTTCATTTCCAGCTTCTGAAAATGTAAAAATTAAATTGTCTTATAATAATAATGGCGTACCAGGTTCTAAAGGATACCTTGATAAAATTTTACTCACAGCCAAGAGTAAACTTCAAGGTTACGGTAAACAATTTGCATTTCAATATGATTTGGCTAGGTCTAGTGTGGGGATTGTAAATTATACCGTTAATAATGCAAGCGGAATTTCACAAATTTGGGATGTTACCGATGTTTACAATATTACTTCTGTAGACAATAATAATCAAGCATCTTTTTCTTTTAAAGCCAACCTAGGTGAACTTAGAAAATACATCGCTATTGACGCAATAGATTATTACACTCCTTTAAAAACTAATAAAACAAAAGTTATCAATCAAAATCTCAAAGGCACGGTTTTCAAAAATGCTCAAGGACAGTTTCAAGATATAGATTATGTCATTATTTCTCCAGCCTTTTTAGCGAATTCTGCTGAAAAATTGGCCAATTTTCATCGTTCAAATTCTAATCTCAATGTTAAAGTAATTCAATTGGAAAACATTTATCATGAGTTTTCGTCTGGAAAACAAGATATTGCAGCCATAAGGAATTGTATTAAATATATTTATGACAACGCTTCAACTTCAGAAAAAAGACTAAAATATGTGAATCTTTTTGGCGATGCCTCTTACGATTATAAAAATAGAATTCCAAACAATACCAATATTGTACCTATATACCATGCATTAAATAGCAATACTGATGGCGAATCTACTTTCGCGTCCGATGATTTTTTTGGATTAATGGACAAAAGTGAAGGAAACATCACTAATTTTTTTGGAGGAATAGACATTGCTGTTGGTAGAATGATAAATGATAATGTTTCCCAAGCAGATGAAATGGTAAACAAAGTCATCGAATATCATGACATAAAATCGTTTGGTAGTTGGAGAAGCAATTTTGTCATGGTTAGTGATGATTCTGATAAATCTGGCGATGCTACTTTGCAAAACAGGCAAAATATTTTAGCTGATAAAATTAGTCTTGAAAAACCATTTTTGAATGCTAATAAAATATTTTTGGATTCTTATGTACAAGATGCATCTGCAGGAGGCTCGCGATATCCAAAAGCAAGATTAGATCTATTTAGTGCTTTCGAAAAAGGATCACTTGTAGTGAATTATTTAGGCCACGGCGGCGAAGATGGTTTAGCTGGCGAACGACTCTGGGAAAAATCGGACGGACAAAACTTGAGCAATCAATATAAATACCCCTTATTTATTACCATAACTTGCGATTTTTCACGTTTTGATAATCCTTCCAGGCCTACTGCTGGCGAATATACTTATTGGAACCCAAAAGGTGGTGCCATTTCTATGATTTCTACTATTCGTTCAATAGGTCAGTTTAGCGCTGAAAATTTCAATGATATTTTGGCTAAAAATTTATTTTCATATGGTTCCAACCAATACACTTCTATCGCCGAATCGTTAAGAATTTCAAAAAACAGCAATCCAAATTCCTCAACAAATGTGGTGTTTTACATTGGGGATCCAGCTTTAATGCTTGCAATTCCAAAACCAAAAATACGACTTACAAAAGTGAATGATGTTCCTATTTCGCAACCAATTGACGAGTTTAAATCATTGGCAAAAATGAAGATAACGGGAGAAATAACAGATGAAAACAATACTCCATTAACTAGTTATAACGGCGAACTATCAACAGCTATATTCGATAAATTTATTACGAGATCTACATTAAACAATGATGGAAACAGCCCTGCAATGTCCTTTAATGAATTAGGCGAAACTATTTTTAGGGGAAATTCAACGGTAACCAACGGGCAATTTGAATTTAGTTTTATTGTGCCAAGAGATATTCGAGTGCCATTAGCCAATGGAAAAATTAGTTTCTATGCGAAAAAGAATCAGCTTTTAGAAAATCAATCGGGATATGATACAAGTATAAAGGTAGGCGGAATTAATGAAAATGCTGCCGCGGACAATATTAGTCCCATAGTTAAGTTATATATGAACGATGAAACTTTTGTTTCGGGCGGAACCACAAATGAATCACCATTCATAGTAGCAAACCTTGAAGATGAAAGCGGAATCAATACGGCAAGCGGAATTGGGCACGATATAGTCGCCATTTTAGACGGAGATATTGACAATCCTTTCGTCTTAAACGATTATTATCAAACCAATTTAAACGATTTCACCAAAGGAACTTTGCGGTTTCCGTTACGAAATTTAGCAGTTGGCTTGCACACTATAACTTTCAAGGCTTGGGATGTTTACAACAACCCTATTGCTGCAGAAATTCAGTTTATAGTGGTTGGAGACGATTCGGTTACATTGACGCATGTGTTAAATTATCCAAATCCTTTTGTAAATTATACTGAATTTTGGTTTTCGCACAACAGACCATACGAACCGTTAGATGTTCAAGTTCAAGTAATGACAATAACTGGAAAAATAGTTTGGACACGCAACCAAATCGTTACTACTGAAGGGTTTTTGTCCAAGGAAATAACTTGGGATGGGAAAGATGATTTTGGAAATAAAATAGGTAAAGGTGTTTATGTGTATAAACTTACCGTTAAATCGAATCTAACCAATTCGAAGACCGAAAAATTTGAAAAACTTGTTATACTTTAATTAAACACTATATTTGTACAATTTTTATTTAAAAACAATGAGAAAAATACCTTTACTTTTTGTATGCTTATTTGCTTTATCATTTGCAAAAGCCCAGGAAAATGTTATTACCACAGCAGTACCTTTTTTATTAGTTAGTGCAGATGCAAGATCTGCAGGTATGGCCGATAATGGTGTTGCATCATCTGCAGATGGCTTTTCGCAACAATGGAATCCAGCAAAATACGCCTTTGCCATTGACAAAGCTGGTTTTTCGATAAGTTATACTCCATATCTTACCGACTTGGTAAACGATATTTCTCTAGGACAATTAAATTATTACAACAGAGTCAACGAAAAGAGTGCCTTTGCTGGTAGTTTTAGATTTTTTGGATTAGGACAAATCGAACTACGCGAAAACGCAGATGATATCCCGAGAATAGTTTCACCGAGCGAGTTTGCTTTTGATGGATCCTATTCTTTAAAATTAAGTGAAAAATTCTCAATGGCAGTTGGTGCTCGATTTATAAATTCTAACTTAAAAGTAGCTTCGGATGTTGGAGATGCATCTTCAGCAAGCTCATTTGCTGTTGACGTTGCAGGTTTTTTTCAAACAGAAGAATTACCGTTCAGCGATTTCAATGGACGATGGAGAGCTGGTTTTAATTTTCAAAACTTAGGACCCAAAATGAGTTACGATAATACGCAAGCTAGCAGTAACTTTTTGCCTGCAAATATGAAATTAGGTGGTGGCTTTGATTTTATTCTTGATGATTATAACAAAGTTGCTCTGAATGTGGAAATAAGCAAACTATTGGTTCCTACACCGCAGGATCCAGATTTAAATGGTGACGGCACAATAACTTCTGCTGAGAGAACTCAAAATAATCAAGACTATCAAAACATTGGATGGTTTGAAGGTATTGCCAAATCATTTTCAGATGCACCAGGTGGTTTTAGCGAAGAACTTAAGGAGGTAACTTATTCAGCAGGTGCAGAATATTTATATCAAGACTCCTTTGCCTTACGAATGGGATATTTTAACGAAAATAAGGACAAAGGTGCAAGACAATATTTTACTCTTGGAGCTGGCTTCAGATATACAGCAATTAAAGTGGACGTATCTTATTTATTTTCTACTTCTAGAGTTAAAAACCCTTTGGAAAATACTTTACGATTTTCACTTACATTTAATTTCGGTGACAAATACGATGAATATTAGCCAACATAAAAAATAACTACAAATCCAAATTTCTATGAAGTTTGGATTTTTTTTCCATTAGTACCAATGAAAGATATTATTATTTCTACTCAATTTTCAGTTTTTGAATCTGTTGAGCAATTACCTGGTGATGTTCAAAAATTAATGGAACAAGCTGTCTCTGTTAGGAAAAATGCTTATGCGCCTTATTCAAAATTTAGAGTTGGTGCTGCACTTTTATTAGATAATGGAATGACTGTTTTGGGTTCAAATCAAGAAAATGCTGCCTATCCATCAGGACTTTGTGCGGAACGGGTTGCCGTTTTTCAAGCAGGAGCCATATATCCTGATGCAAAGATTTTGAAAATGGCAATAACCGCCGCTTCTGATACCAATCAAACCAGCACACCTATTCCTCCTTGCGGTTCTTGTAGACAATCTATTGCCGAATATGAAATCAAACAAGAATCACCAATCGAAATTTATTTTATGGGTGAAATAGGCACTATTTACAAGTCGGATTCTCTTAAAAATCTACTGCCGTTTATGTTTGATAAAAACTTCTTATAAAAAAATCCAAAAAGTAGCTTTATAATTTTACTTCTTCCTTATAATGTCTTATTTTTGCCTCTTGTCAATTTAAGGATCAAAATCCTGGTCTTTTTTGATTACATTTCCTAAACACAACAAAATAATTAGCAAAATAAACAATTCAAATGAAAGAAATTACAAAAGAAGTTTATTTAAAGTGGTATGAAGACATGCTGCTTTGGAGAAAGTTTGAAGACAAACTTGCAGCATTGTACATTCAACAAAAAGTTAGGGGATTTCTACATTTATATAATGGTCAAGAAGCCGTTTTAGCCGGTGCTTTACACGCAATGGACTTGACAAAAGACAAAATGATTACTGCTTATAGGAACCATGTTCAACCTATCGGGATGGGTGTAGATCCAAGACGTGTTATGGCAGAGCTTTTAGGAAAAGTAACTGGAACCTCAAAAGGAATGGGTGGTTCTATGCACATTTTCTCAAAAGAACACGGTTTTTATGGTGGACACGGAATTGTTGGTGGACAAATTCCCCTAGGAGCTGGTTTAGCATTTGGAGATAAATACAACAATACCGGCGGCGTAACTTTAACTTACTTCGGCGATGGTGCTTCTCGACAAGGTTCTTTACACGAAGCTTTTAATATGGCGATGCTTTGGAATCTCCCAGTCGTGTTTATCGTTGAAAACAATGGTTATGCCATGGGAACTTCTGTAGAAAGAACGGCCAATCATTCAGACATTTGGAAACTTGGTTTGGGCTATGAAATGCCTTGCGGACCGGTTGATGGGATGAATCCTGTGAAAGTGGCTGAAGCAATGACTGAAGCTATCGATAGAGCAAGAAGCGGTGGCGGACCAACGTTCCTTGAAATGAAAACCTATCGATATAGAGGACACTCTATGTCTGATGCGCAATTATACCGTTCAAAAGAAGAAGTAGAAGAATACAAAAAAATTGACCCAATTACGCAAGTATTGGATGTAATTAAAGATCAAAAATATGCTACAGAAGCTGAAATTGAAGCCATCGACCAAAAAGTAAAAGACTTGATTGAAGAGTGTGTGAAATTTGCAGAAGAATCTCCATATCCTGAAATTAAACAATTATATGATGTGGTGTACGCTCAAGAAAATTATCCATTTATCCCTCATAAACTTTAATTTATTATGGCAACAATTATAACAATGCCTCGTTTGAGCGATACAATGACGGAAGGAACTGTGGCAACTTGGTTAAAAAAAGTAGGTGACAAAGTTAGCGAAGGCGATATGCTAGCTGAAATTGAAACCGACAAAGCAACAATGGAATTTGAGTCTTTCAATGAAGGAACTCTTTTATATATTGGGATTCAAGCAGGTGAAACTGCACCAATAGACTCTTTGTTAGCCATTATCGGAAACGAAGGTGAAGACATTTCTGCTTTAATAAGCGGAGGAGCTGCACCAAAATTAGAAACTTCAGCGGAAGCTAAAACAACTATTGAAGAAACAAAATCTCCAGTTGCTGAACCACAAACCACAAACAATAAACCACAAGCGGCTGAACTTCCAGCAGGAGCTGTCGTAGTGACAATGCCTCGTTTGAGTGACACAATGACCGAAGGAACCGTAGCTACTTGGTTGAAAAAAGTAGGAGACAAAGTGTCTGAAGGCGATATGCTTGCTGAAATCGAAACCGATAAAGCAACAATGGAATTTGAATCTTTCAACGAAGGAACTTTATTATATATTGGAATTCAAGAAGGAGAATCGGCTCCAATTGATAGTTTATTGGCTATTATTGGACCAGCAGGAACAGATGTTAGTGGAATTGTTGCTAGTGGAGGAATTGCGCCTGTAGCCGCTTCATCTGAAGAAGCGAAAGCCGCTCCAGTTGCACAAACCGCAGCTCCAATTGTTCAAGAAGCACCAGCTGACGGACAAAGAATTTTAGCTTCACCATTAGCCAAGAAAATTGCCAACGAAAAAGGAATTCAATTGACTCTAATAAAAGGCTCTGGAGAAAACGGTCGAATTACCAAAAGTGATGTGGAGAACTTTACTCCACAAGCTGCCGCCGCTCCAGTAGCTGCAAGTGCTGCACCAGCTAAATCAGAAGCTGCTGCGCCGGTTGCAAAACCTTACGTTCCAGCAGGGCAAATCGCAACTGAAGAGATCAAAAACTCTACAATGCGTAAAATCATTGCTAAACGCTTGGCAGAATCTTTATTCACAGCGCCACATTACAACTTGGTAATCGAAGTAACAATGGATGAAGCGATGAAATCAAGAGCAATCATTAACAGTGTTCCTGATACCAAAGTATCTTTTAACGATATGGTGATTAAAGCTTCTGCATTAGCTTTGAAAAAACATCCAAAAATCAATTCACAATGGACTGCTGAATCCATCATCATCAACTATCACGTGAATATTGGTGTTGCCGTTGCTGTCGAAGACGGATTGGTTGTTCCAGTATTACCATTTACGGATGGTATCAGTTTATCTCAAATTGGAGCAAGCGTAAGAGACCTTGCAGGAAGAGCCAAAAACAAAAAACTATTACCTACCGAAATGGAAGGAAGTACTTTCACAATTTCTAACCTTGGAATGTTTGGAATTACGGAATTCAATTCCATCATCAACCAACCGAATTCAGCAATACTTTCTGTTGGAGCAATTGTTGAAAAACCAGTTGTGAAAAATGGACAAATTGTAGTAGGAAACACAATGATGTTATCTTTGGCTTGCGATCACAGAACTATTGACGGAGCAACCGGAGCACAGTTCTTGCAAACCTTGAAACAATATATTGAAAACCCAGTGACGATGCTAGCGTAAATCAATTACGAATTGAAAATTACGAATTATGAAATGGAAAATATGAATCGATAGTTCTAATTTTATGATGGCGCGTTAGTATATAAATTAAATCCCGTCCCGATATATCGGGACGGGATTTTTCGTTTTCGAAAGTTTAAATCCTTAATTTTGAATTCTCATACAAACATTACCAATGAAACCAACCATCACGATTATTGGCGCAGGAATTTCAGGTTTAACCGCTGCCGTTTATTTGCATCAAAAAGGATTTAAAGTTCAAATTCTGGAAGCAAGTGAGCGAGCCGGCGGACGAATCAAAACGGATATCATTGATGGTTTTCATTTCGACAGAGGTTTTCAAGTTTTATTAACTGAATATCCTGAAACTAAAGCGTTGTTGGATTACAAAAAATTAAATCTGAAACGATTTCTACCTGGCGCAACCGTACTTTATGATGGAGGACAATTTGAAATTGCTGATCCGATCAGGAGACCAACGGCAACATTTGCAACATTATTTGCTCCTGTTGGTTCTTTGAAAGATAAAATAAACACCTTTTTTCTGAAAAATAAATTAGTGAATATTTGTATTCCTGATCTATTCAAACAACCTGAAATTGAAACAATTGCTCAACTCAAAAAGTATGGTTTCAGTCGAAAAATGATCGATCGTTTTTACAAGCCTTTCTTTTCAGGAATATTTCTAGAAAATGATTTGACAACATCGAGCAATATGTTCGATTTTGTAATGAAAATGTTTTCTGAAGGCGATGCTGCTATTCCAGCATTGGGTATGGAAGAAATCCCAAAACAATTGGTGGCTATGCTTCCTGCAAATTCAATACAATATAACGTGAAAGTTAGAGCAATCGAAAACAACAAAATCATTTGCGAAAACGGAACAACTGTAGAAACAGATAAAATCATTATTGCTACCGAAGCTATTGGACTTGCTAGCAATTATATCTCGAATGCAAAACAAAATTTCCACCAAGTAACTAATGTCTATTTTGAGGCCAAAATCGCACCTACCAAAAAAGCGGTTGTGGTTTTAAATGCGTCCACTAATAAAAAATGGGCAAACAATTTGACAGTGCTATCCAATATTTCCAATAAATATGCGCCCGAAGGAAAAGTATTAATTTCCGTTTCCTACAATGGGATTCCAACAATTAACGACGCAACTCTTGCCGAAAATATGAAAACCGAATTAAAACAATGGTATGGAAACCAAGTGGAAGACTGGAAACTATTGAAAACCTATCGCATCCAATATGCATTGCCCAATCAAGAAAAAGTGTCCAATGAAGTTGACCATTCCGAAATTAAAATCAACGAAAATCTTTTTATTTGCGGGGATCATTTATTGAACGGTTCGATAAACGCCGCCATGAAATCGGGACGAGTTGTTGCGGAATTGATTGAGGAATGTGATAATGTTTAAATGTTGAAGAATTAGATTTATTCGTTAGATAAACTTTATTTTTAGCCAATTATTAAAACATAAACAAATAAACCAATAGAAATTAATGTTATAAAATATCCAGTCCAAACATTTCTGTTTTCATATTTCTCTTGATATTGATCAATTAGTTTTCCCCTAAATCCACCGATAATCCAATAGAAAAAACCTCCAATCCAAAGCGAAGTAAGTTTTGCAGCGAAAGGTTCATTAGCCATTTTATATACTCATAAATTTATTTATTCTTCTCCTCAATCCACCGCGACATATATTTTGTACTCGCCAAAGTATGATGTTGCAATACTGCTCCCATAAAATTTTGTAATCTATGTTGTCTTAAATGGGTTTGTACTTTTAAAATATGCTTTACAAAATCATCCTCAAATAAAGATTTCAAATAGCGTTTTTCTATAATTTCAAAACCGTTATCTTGGGCTTTTAACCAAAGAGTTTTGTCTTGATACAAAGCTACTGCTTTAGTTGCGAAAACTTGAGGTTCATCAGCAATAAAACCATTCCAAGGTAAATCGCCACACATCGATTCGACTCCAATAGTTGTGGTTAAGCTTGGCGTTCCGCATTGCATTGCTTCTACTAATTTTCCTTTAATTCCTGCACCAAAACGCAAAGGGGCTAAAACCATTCGAGCATTTCGCACCACTTCTTGAGCATCATCGGCTCGACCCATAATATGAAAACCTTGTTTGGGTTGGTGTAATTGCAAAACCTTTTGCGAAGGATAAGCTCCATAAATTTGCAAAACGGCTTCAGGCATTTGCTTTCTGATGAGTGGCCAAATCGTTTCTTTCAGGTATTGAACCGCATTCCAATTGGGTTCGTGAAGAAAGTTTCCAATGAAGACAAAGTTATTTCGCTCTTCAAATGAAGACAAATTGTGAATCGTTGAAATAGGAATTGGATCCAACAACAAAGGCAAATAATACAATAAACTAGAATCTATTTTGATAACGGTTTGCAGCAATTCCATTTCATATTCAGAAATCATCAAGGAAATATCGCAACGTAAAATACTAGCTATTTCTCTTTTGGCAACCTCTTCCAACAATAAGTCATCTGTGGAAAATTGTCTGTTTTGCTTGAAAGCTTTTTGACGTGCCAAACGTAAACAGTGCAAATCTTCCGTATCCAGTATTCGCGAAGCATCAGGGCAATTTTCGGCAACACGCCAACCAAATTGTTCTTCTATCATAAAACGATCGAACAAAACGATTGTAGGATTCAATTCTTTTACAAAAACATCAAAGCTGGAACAATTTAAAGAGATGGATTTTTTGGAAACACCAAGAGAACTAAGGTCAACCATATAATCGCTATCCATCGCAGGACTGGCAAAAGTAACTTCAAAACCTTGCTTTTTAAAAATAGAAATCAATTGCACCATTCGTCCACCTGCGGCAGAAGAATTGGGTTCTGGAAACACAAAACCTATTATTAAAAGGGATTGATTAGAATTCATAAAGTACACTTTACAAAACAAAATAACGAAAATAATCCGATAAGAGCCATCTTTTTTCGAAAAGGTCAACACGAATTGCACAAATTTACACGAAAAAAATGCTGCATAAATTTTCACGAAGCTGCCACGGGCAGATAATATTTTTACCTGATAAAAATTAAAAAAAAATTTTGTGTTAATTTGTGCAATTTGTGTCTAATTATTTTACAACGTTAATCATAAGCAATCATTTCACAACAAATAAAAATAGTATTTTTGTGATTCATTTACACACAAAAAAATGTTAGGATTAAAATTAGTTACCGACCCCAAATGGGTAAACATCGTAGAATCGAACATCGAAGAAATCTTGACCGATCACGCTTGGTGCGAGCAAAAAGCGGCAACAAACATCATAACCATCATCACTTACAATTCAGAACACGAAGAATTGGTTACCGATTTGTTGGAAATTGCCAAAGAAGAATTAGAGCATTTTCAGATGGTGCATAACATTATTAAGGAACGTGGACTGAAATTGGGTAGAGAAAGAAAAGACCATTATGTGAACGAGCTTTTTAAATTTATGAAAAAAGATGGTAGCCGAAATGATGCTTTTATAGACAGACTGCTTTTCTCGGCAATGATTGAAGCCAGAAGTTGCGAGCGATTCAAAGTATTGTCTAAAAACATTGAAGACAAAGAATTAGCCGAATTTTACCGAAAATTGATGATTAGCGAAGCCGGACATTACACTACATTTCTAAGTTTTGCCAGAAAATATTCCGAAAAAGTGGACGTGGACAAACGCTGGCAAGAATGGATTGATTTTGAAGGCGAATTAATTACAAACTACGGAAAAAAAGAAACGGTTCACGGATAAAATATTTAGTACTTTAGTTTCAGTAAAAATTTACCAATCGGATTAAATATGGATGCGATAAAAATAAAATCAATTTTGGTTAAAACCACAAAATATATCGGGATAACACTTGCTGTACTTCTAGGTTTAATGTTTATGACGCCCTTAATCTTCTCCGACAAAATCAAAACAGAAATCAAAAAAACGGCCAACCAAAAACTAGCTGGCGAAATGAATTATTCAGATGTGAATGTTTCCTTTTTCAAACATTTTCCTTCCTTGACAGTAACTTTAAATGATTTCAAACTCAACGGATCAGCTCCGTTCGAAAAAGAAGAGTTGATTAATGCCAAAGAAGTCTCTTTTGGAATTAATGTCCCAAGCCTAATTTTTGGTAAATCCATAAATATTGACAAAATATATCTGTCTGATGCTACTATAAATATTAAAGTCAACAAAGAAGGATTGGCCAATTACAACGTTTATATTGCCGAAAAGGAAGTTGAAAAAAAAGACGAAGAATCTGCCGCAATAAAGTTAGACCATATCGAAATCATTAATAGTGAATTGGTTTATGATGATCAATCGACACTAGTTCATTTCGATGCTTTTGGCTTCAATTATCTTGGAAAAGGAGATTTAGCCGAAGCAGTTTTTGATTTGTATTCGAAAGCCAAAATCGACAAACTCAATGTACTCTATGCCAACGAGCAATATTTAATGAATAAAAAAGTAGATGCTGACTTAATTACCAAAATAAACGTCAACTCGCTTTCCTTTGTTTTCGAACAAAACGATTTGAGGATCAATCAACTTCCTGTTGACTTCAAAGGAAAATTCGATTTCTTGAAAGACGGTTACAATATGGATTTTATTGTAAAATCTACCAATAGCAATCTTCACGATTTATTCACCGCTTTTCCTCCAAAATACATTACTTGGCTTAGTAAAACCGAACTAAAAGGCAAAACCGATTTGCTTCTTACCTTAAAAGGACAATATATCGAGTCCAAAAAAATTGCTCCGGACTTAAATCTGGATTTAAAAATAAGAGACGGATTTATCAATTATGACAAAAGCGCATTCCCAGTTTCGAACCTGAATTTGGATTTTTCCACAAGCTTGCCTTCGCTAAATCCTGAATTTTTAATTGTCGATACCAAAAGCATTTCGCTAAACATAAACCAAGATTATCTAAAAGCAAAAATGTTCGTTAAAGGAATGAATACTCCTGAAATAGACGCAGTTTTCAATTCAAAAATAGATTTAGAAAAGCTCAATAAAGCCTTAGGAATTCCAGATTTTGAACTAAAAGGAACGCTCATTGGCGAAGGAAAAGTCAAAGGAAAATACGATCCGCAGCATAATATTTTTCCGATAACTAATGCTAATATTAACCTGAAAAGTGGTTATATCAAAACCCAATATTATCCAAATCCAATTACCAATATCAACATCCTAACCACAATCGAAAACCAAAAAGGAACATTCAGTGATTTGAAAGTTATTCTAAAACCAGCAGAGTTCACTTTCGAGGGAAACCCCGTTTTTGTTGAAGCCAATCTATATAATTTTAAAAATCTTACTTATGACATCAAAGCAAAAGGCACGCTGGATATCAGCAAAATCTATCAAGTTTTCTCCCAAAAAGGACTAGATGTAGATGGTTCTATCAAAGCGGATTTGGCATTAAAAGGAAAACAAAGCGATACCGAAAAAGGAAATTATAGCAAACTACACAACAAAGGCACCTTAGAATTGAGGAACATTTTAATTGCAACAGAATATCTTCCGAAAAAATTCTTGATTAAAAAAGGTGTTTTTAAAATCAACCAAGACAAAATGTCTTTCCATAATTTCTTAGCAGCTTACGGACAATCTGATTTTAAAATGAATGGTTATTTGCAAAATGTATTCAATTTTGCCACGACAAGTACCGGTATTTTGAGAGGTGCATTCACTTTAAATTCAACCTACATCAATGCCGATGAATTTATGTCAGAAACTGAGGTTACTAAAACAAATTCAATCACTGCAACCAATGCAGAAACAAAAGCGACAACCCCAAAAGTAGAAACCGGAGTCATTATAATTCCATCCAATTTGGATTTGAAATTCCAAGCCAATGCCCAAAAAGTGAACTTCAATGAACTCACGCTCAAAGACGCAAAAGGGTCTATTACTTTGAAAAATGGGGTTTTGATGATGCAAAATACAGGTTTCAACCTGATAGGTTGCGCTGTCAATATGAACGCCAAATACCAAGCAAGTACTCCTAAAAAAGCAACTTTCGAATATGACATCAAAGCTTCTGACTTTGACATCAAAAGAGCATACAATGAAATAAAAATCTTCAAAGAAATGGCTAGCGCAGCCGAAAAAGCTGAAGGAACTATTTCTTTAGATTACAAACTGAAAGGCCGATTGAATGCTAAGATGGAACCTGTTTATCCATCTTTAGTTGGAAATGGAATTGTTTCGGTAAAAGACATCAAAATGCACGGAATGAAAATGTTTAGTGCCGTCGCCAAAACAACCAACAACGAAAAAATAAAAAACCCAGAATTATCCAAGGTAGCAATCAAAAGTTCGATAAAGAACAACATCATTACTTTGGAACGCTTCAAGTTTAAATTTGCTGGATTCCGACCACGAATAGAAGGCACCACAAGCTTGGACGGACGATTAAATATCAAAATGCGATTAGGCTTACCTCCATTGGGAATCATAGGAATTCCTATGGTAATTACAGGAAATAAAGACAATCCAAAAGTAAAAATTGGTAAAAAATCAGACGATTTAAAAGAGACCGAAGATAAAGACAGTGAATAAAAAAATTAAAAATCGGTTTAGAATTATTAGTAAATGAATCAGATGCAATAAATACCTTAAAAATATTTATTCAACTAAAATATAAAAATATCTATCTAAAAATTCGAAAAAATAGTATATTTGAACATCTAATTTTAAATCTAACAGTATGGAATTTAATTTCTTAGCAATTTTAGTTGCGGCATTAACCTCTTTTGTAGT
>CAMBHH010000025.1 GCA_945866505.1 Flavobacterium psychrophilum | reverse complement strand
CCTTCTTCTATTTTATTGGCGATTATGGCCTCTGGAATGAACGGTCAAAGTTTTGCCTTCAACGGTTACATTCCTATTGACAAAGCAGAAAAAAAGACTGCATTAAAAAATTTAGAGAAATTGTCTCAGGACAAAAATCAATCTCAAATTTTTATCGAGACTCCTTACAGAAATAATAAAATGCTCGAAGATATTATTCAAGCCTTGAATCCATCGACTTATATTTGTGTGGCCACAGATATCACAATGCCCACAGAGTTTATCAAAACTATGAGAGCTTCAGAATGGAAAAAAATACAAGTGGATTTACACAATCGCCCTACTATTTTTATTATTCATAAGATCTAAGCTTAAAAAAATAGCCTCAAATTACATTAATTTCAGTGAAATACAACTTGAAAATTAGTGCCACGAGCATAGCTAACAGGCGAAGCAAATTAGTGGCTGAAAAATTCATAAAACTAAATTATTGCACAGTTGCATTACTATCAGCAACAATTCCAGAAGTTTCATACCCTCCAAAATCTCTCATATAACTTCGGATCGATGTACCGTATGCGTCTTTTAAACAGCGTTTCCCATTATGTTTAAAAAACTTTTTTACTGAACCTACTCCGCCAAGATGTGCAGCAGCCAAAATTCCAGATTCCGTAACTAGAATACCACTGACCATTTGCCCTTCGTATCTTTCGATAACTTCTTTTAGCTCTGATTTGTTTTTGGCGACTAAAGCAATAAACGCTTGCTCCTGCATTTTTGGACTGTTCAAAAATTGTCGACTATTGTCAACTCCAACAGTTTTTAAAGTTTCAGTGCCAAATTGGTATTTGCCCAAATAGCCTAGTGAATTTATTTTTTTGTACTTGCCTTGTGACTCTTTGAAAGCGATTGCTTCTTTATAGCCAATAAAAAACTTTCCAGTATAAGGAACATTTAAATCAGAATAATCGTTTTGTTTTTGAGATGGAAATAAGTAGTGTGTTCCATCTTTTTCATTAATCAGAAACCATTCATTGGAGTCTAATTCAGAGGATTTAAAACCTGAGCTTAAAAAGGCAATAATAAGAGCTAAAATTGTATAAAAAAACCACTTGTTTATCATAAATTGTTTTTCTTCAAACGCTGTCCCGTATTGAAATTTCTACAGTGCAAAGATACATAATAAATCGAAAAATCAAAAATACAGCTGAAAATCAAGCTGTTAATATTTTCTAAAAATACAAAGGATAGAACTTGAACCCACTGTGAGTCGAGTATTCAAAGGTTGGTGCTGGAATTTTAACTGCATTAAAAACTGAAAAAACAGTCTTGAAAAAGTGTGATTTTGTCTGTATTTTGGTCAAATCGACATCCAAACTGAGGTAAAATTGTCGTTTTTTTTCTGGTTTTGGAGTCGAAATTGATAAGAAATTTTCTTCTTTTTCGCCAATCATTCCTTCGGCTCCATACCCAAACGCGAGGTTGAACCATTTAGGAATTTTTGAACCTTTAAAAAAGGAATTTACATTAGCCGAAATCCAGTACGTTTGTCCATTGTAATCTTTCAAGATTTGCTCGGGAATTGTACTGCCCAAAACATCTGGTCTGAGATCGGAATATTGTGTTTTGTGATATGAAAATTTTGGAATGATGCGCTGTTCATTCCAAAGTAATTCTTGAGAGACATACATGGCCGTTCCAGATGCGTTAGCTACTATATCTCCCATTGACGCTCCCCATTCAGCAGAATGTCCGTCCATCATCTCAACAGCTGTGAGGAACACAAATCCCAGACTAGCACCATAAATCAATTGATTTTTTTGGCTCGCTCCACTCCAATTCAAAGCTTCTGCACCGAATCGTCCAATGTGATAGGAAGAATAAAGATGTCCCACTTTATCCATTTGCATCCAGTCGGAGTTGTCATTTATAAAATGAAACTTGGATTTAGGATAATCGGCGTACCACAGTTGGTTCAAGCCAATCAAAGCTCCAGAAGCCAAAACAGCTTCTGCAATGAATACCGAATTTTGTCTTTTCTGGTTCAAAGAATCGGAAGGTTTTAGAAAAGTATCGAATGAATTTTGTGCCAAAACACTTTGGAGCACCAACAAAAACAAAAAATAAATTCGCCTTTTGCCGTTCAAAATTATCTTTTTACACCTTGACCGTTAATCCAATCGGAATATTTCTTCGCATTCAAATTGTGCTCAGGTAAAGTAGCGGCAAACTCGTGGTAACCAAAACGCTCTACACTAGCACAAAAATAAATAAAGTCATTATTTTCTGGATTCAACACCGCCTCAAGTGCAGTAATATCGGGCATTGCAATAGGTCCAGGAGGAAGCCCAATTACTTTATAAGTATTGTAAGGCGAATTCAAAAACAAGTCGTTGTAAAAAACTCTTTTGATTACTTGACCAAAATCGTTGTCTTTCTTTTTTATGGCATAAATCACAGTTGGATCAGCTTGAAGTGGCATTTCCAATCTCATTCTATTCAAATAAACCCCAGCAATCCTAGGTCTTTCGTCTTTTTTTACCGATTCTTTATGTACTATTGAAGCTAAAATGGTAGCTTCTACAGGCGTTAATCCTTGTTTTGCTGCCTTTTGAGTTCTTTCCTTATTCCAAAAATTACGGTACTCCTTAATCATTTTATCACGGAATTTCTCGGCTGTAATATTCCAATATACCTCATAAGTATTAGGAATAAACATTACAAATACATTCTCGTCGTTAAAACCATTTTCTTTCAAGAAAATTGAATCTTTGAAGGTTTTCAATAACAATAAACTATCCGGTTCTATTTGCGAGCTCACTCGTACGGCAAAATCTTCTAATCTTTCCTGATTGTTAAAAGCCAGTTTCACAGGAACATTACTCCTCATCGCTTTAACCAAATCGTAGCTATTCATTCCTTTGGTAAACAAAAAGCGTCCCGGTTTCACGTTTTCAGGATAACTCCTTTTGTCAGCGACCATTTCAAAACGATTCATATTATCTACATAAGGTGTAATTATTTTCTTTACATCTTCATAAGTTGAACCCGTTGGTACGTGAACAAATAACTGTTTCTCTGAAAATTTGGTGTTTTTAGAAAAGATTTGATTGGCAACTATTCCGCCATAAATAAGCAAAACTGAAATAAAAATAACGGATGCAATGGTAAGGTGCTTTTTTAAATTCAAAACTAAAATTTTTAAAGTTGATTATTGATTAATTGAAAAATAGCCTCGTCTTTATAAGTTCCACTGACTAAAGTCCAATCTTTTTTTATGCCTATTTTTTGAAATCCAAATTTAGTAAAAAGAGCTATACTAGCTTCATTTTCTGCGCCAATATTTGCATACAATTGATGCAGATTCAAATGATAAAAAGCGTATCGAATTAAAAGTTCCAATGCTTCGGAACCAATATTCTGTTTTCGGTTTGCTGTTCCTTGAATCACTATACCAATTCCTGCCCGATTATTCTTGGGGTCAAACTCAAACAAATCAATTAATCCTATTGCTGGAAAATCCTCATCCTGACAAATCGCCAATCGCAACTGCTTGGCTTCATATATGTCCTGATGGGCATTTTCAAGATATTGCTTTACTAAAAATCGACTGTAAGGCGTTTGTGTATTGCTCACTTCCCAAATGCTTTGGTCGTTTTCCATTGCATAAACAAACTCCAAATCATTGGGTTCGAGTGCTCGGAGATAGATGTTTTCGCCTTTTAGAGTTATCATTAGATTCAATTACGAATTAGAAATTACGAATTACGCACCGTTTTCTGTATGGAACCAATTATTTTCAAAAGTTCTTCAACATCCTTTAGTAAGTCGCTTGATTGTTCTATTATTAAATAATCGGAATCTCTCAAAAGTCTTATCCAATATTTTGATTCTCTGGCTTCTTTATAAGCAATATTTATTTTCGCAAAAAAATCGGCCTTTGATTGACCTCCAATAGATTCTTCAATATTAGCTCCAATAGAAGTTCCACTTCTTAATAATTGTTTTGACAAAACAAATTCTTTTTTTTCTTGACTAAGATATTTATAAGCTTTTATGATTCTTAAAGCAAAATCATAACTTTTAATTTGAACTGCATTGTCAGATTTCATAATTCGTAATTTCTAATTCGTAATTATATTTCTATCACTCCTTTAAACACAAATTCTGCTGGACCAATCAAGAAAACTTTCGTAAAAACATCTCCCATTTTATCAAAAGAAACGGCTAGTTTTCCACCTTCTACATTTAATTTAATGGAACAAGAATCGGTTTGTCCTGTAGCATTCATTGCTATTGCAACCGCTGTAGCCCCTGTTCCGCAGGCTAAAGTTTCATCCTCTACACCTCTTTCGTAGGTGCGAAGCGAGAAAGTATCCTCGTTTATTTTCTTAACGAAATTGATGTTGCTTCCTTCTTTTCCGTACAAAGAACCATAACGAAGAGCGGCGCCGTTTTCCTTTACATTATAATGTTCCAAATCTTCCACCATTTGCACGTGATGAGGCGAACCTGTATTCAGGAAAGTATAATCGGTTTCTATTTTGATTTTGGCCACATCAATCATTTGCAAAGAAACTATTCCATCAGTAGCAACGCTGGCGTGATGCAAACCGTCGGTCGCAATGAAAATACAATTATCATTAATTACATTTAAATATTTAGCGAAAGCTACCAAACACCGACCGCCGTTACCACACATAGAACTTAGATTCCCATCAGAATTATAGTAGATCATTTTAAAATCGGTGGCTTCATCGTTTTCCAATAAAATGAGTCCATCAGCTCCAATTCCAAAACGTCTATCACACAAACGTGCAACTAACTGAACATTTTCCTTTGGGAAAAAATTCGAACGATTGTCAATCATTACAAAATCGTTTCCTGTTCCTTGATATTTATAAAATTCTAATTGCATTATAGCGTTATATTAAGAGTTACAAAAGTACAAATATTAATGATACGTTAAAGAGTGTTAAACGAGCGTTAAACTGTTTTTTTGAAATATCAAAATGTATAATTTTACGCTGTTAACACATAAATATATTTAAAACTATGAAACGATTTTCAGGACTATTTTTAGTATCATTATTGAGCGGAACCGTTACATTGGGTTCTTATAAATTGTTGTTTGACAACAATGGCTATTTTTCTAAAAACAATTCAATTGTAACTCAAGCTCAAAATTCTTACGGTAGAAATGTAGGTCTATCGGCTGAAGCAATTGATTTTACTGAAGCTGCCGACAAAACCATTCACACTGTGGTGCACGTAAAAAATGTTTCCCGAACCACCGTTACCAATCCAATATTGGAATATTTCTATGGTTTTCAAGGAGGGCAACAACAAGAACAAGTAGGAACTGGATCTGGTGTAATCATTTCGGAAGACGGTTATATCGTAACCAATAACCACGTAGTAAAAGACGCATCTGAAATAGAAATCACCTTGAACAACAAAAAATCATACAAAGCAAAACTCATCGGAACCGACTCGAAAATGGATATTGCTTTATTAAAAATCGATGCCGATGAAAAATTGCCTTACACGGCTTTCGCCAATTCGGATTCAGTTAAAATTGGCGAATGGGTTTTGGCAGTTGGAAATCCGTATAATTTAACTTCGACCGTTACGGCAGGAATTATTTCGGCCAAAGCCAGGAATCTAGACACTAGTGGAATTCAATCGTTCATCCAAACTGATGCTGCAGTAAATCCTGGAAACAGTGGCGGTGCCTTGGTAAACACTCGTGGTGAATTAATTGGAATCAACACCATGATTTCGTCACCAACAGGTTCATATACCGGATATTCATTTGCTATTCCTTCCAATAATGCAAAAAAAATAATTGATGATTTAATAGAATTTGGAAACGTACAAAGAGGCGTTCTTGGCGTTTCAGGTGGTGAATTGAATGCAATGGCTTCCAAAGAATTAGGTGTTAAAGAAACTCAAGGTTTTTACATCAAAGAGGTACAGAAAAAATCGGGTGCTGAAAAAGCAGGTTTGCAAAAAGGCGATATCATCGTCAAACTAGACAATCAAAACGTAACCTCTTTTGCCGACCTTTCAGGCTATATTAATACCAAAAGACCAAATGACAAAGTAGAAGTTACTTTTATCCGCGAAGGAAAAAACAAAGTACTACCAGTTGTATTGAGCAAAAACGAGTTTTTCAACACCGAATTCAAGGGAATAGAATTAGAAAATATTGCTGCTGCGGAAAAAACAAGATTTCATTTGGATGGTGGTGTGAAAATTAAATCTATTACCAACGGAAATCTAAAACAATACGAACAGGAGCTGATAGGAAATATTATCCTCAGCATCGATAATGTAAAAATTAAAGACATCGAATCCGCATCTAAAATTTTGAATAACAAGGCCGATAATCAAAGTGTTCAAATGGAAATGATTAATAAAAGAGGAGAAATTATTCGAATAATCATTTAAAAAAACCTTCAAAATTGGTTAAAAAAAGGCCGCAGATTCGCAGATTAATTAAAAAATTCGCGAATCTGCGGTTCTATTTTATATTGGTAAAACCGTCGTGCTCTTCACTTCTGAGATAATAAAAAAGCTGTTAATCAGTGAGACCTCGGGCAAAACCGATAGTTTTTTTTGATGAAAATTGTGGTAACTTTCCATATCGGGCAAGATGATTTTGAGCATATAATCAAAACTTCCTGAAATAAAATTACACTCGACCACTTCGGGCATATTCATAATCGACTGATTGAAACCTTCCGAAACATCGTAGGTTTGTTTAACAAGGGTCACTTGGCAATACACCATCAGATTATTACCCAATTTCTTTTTATTCAAAATCGAAACATATTTTTCGATGATACCTTCCTTTTCCAAACGCTTCACTCGATCGTGAACTGGAGTCAGCGAAAGATTTATTTTATTGGCAATGTCCTTTAAAGTCAAATGCGCATCTACTTGAAGCAATCTTAGGATTTTTTTGTCTGTTTCGTCTAAAATCATTGTGCAGAAAGGATTAAATGAGTACTTTTCAAAGATTTGAAATCAGATTTTTTTTCGTTCTAGAAATATAAATTGCTTTCGAATCAGAAATATTTTATGTAAAAGTACTCAATAAAACTATTATTTTCTTAATTTAATTCAATTTGAAACAATATTTTCTTTCTGTAGTATCTTTGTATATCATTATTGTTCTAACTACTAAACACAAATATTATGATCATTGGAGTTCCTAAAGAAATCAAAAACAACGAAAATCGTGTAGCGCTTACCCCAGCCGGAGTAGCCGAATTCAAAAAACACGGACATCTTGTCTATGTGCAAAAAAGCGCAGGAGAAAACAGTGGTTTTAGCGACAAAGCTTACGCCGAAGCTGGAGCCGAACTATTGCCAACCATTGAAGCCGTTTATGAAATTGCCGAAATGATTATCAAGGTAAAAGAACCTATAGCGTCAGAATATCCGCTTATCAAAAAAGACCAATTATTGTTTACCTATTTCCACTTTGCTTCTTCTGAACCATTGACTTATGCAATGATTGAGCGTGAAGCAGTTTGTTTGGCTTATGAAACAGTTGAAAAATCAGATCGCAGTTTGCCATTATTAGTACCAATGTCAGAAGTGGCGGGCCGAATGGCTATTCAAGAAGGAGCAAAATATCTAGAAAAACCGATGAAAGGAAAAGGAATTCTTTTAGGTGGTGTTCCTGGCGTTCCTCCTGCAAAAGTTGTTGTTTTAGGTGGTGGGATCGTAGGAACTCAAGCTGCAAAAATGGCTGCTGGTTTTGGCGCTCAAGTCACCATTCTGGATGTAAGTTTACCACGTTTACGCTACCTATCTGATGTGATGCCAGCCAATGTTACTACTGTTATGTCGAATCATTATAATGTTCGTGATGCCATTTCTCAGGCTGATTTGGTTATCGGAGCCGTTTTAATTCCAGGTGCCAAAGCGCCACATTTAATCACTCGTGATATGCTAAAATTAATGGCTCCGGGAACCGTAGTCGTTGACGTTGCTGTAGACCAAGGAGGTTGTATCGAAACTTGTACTCCAACAACACACGAAAACCCAACTTTCATTATCGACGACATTGTTCATTATTGCGTAGCCAATATGCCAGGTGCCGTTCCTTATACTTCTACTTTAGCGTTGACCAATGCTACATTGCCTTATGCTTTGCAATTGGCCAACAAAGGATGGAAAAAAGCGTGTGCTGAAAACGAAGAATTGAAAAAGGGACTTAACGTTGCCAATGGTAAAATTCTTTACAAAGGCGTTGCCGATGCTTGGAACTTGCCTTTTGAAGATGTAGAAACTGCTTTGGAAGATCTTGCTTACGCTTAAATTCATAAGAAAAAAGAACAAATAGTAAAGGGTAAAGAATCAAGACTTAATTTTTATAAAATTAAAATCCGTCAAGTTAGAATGTAACGAGACGGATTTTTTAGTAAGGATAACTGAACACTGAAAAACTGAACACTGAACACTACTCTTTCTGTTTTGTCAGATAATAAATCGGAATTCCAATCAGCATTATAAAAACGCCCCAGCCGCAAGTGTCGGGTTTTGTGTACAACAAAGCAATTCCGATGGCGCTGGCTATCACAATATAAAGTCCTGGTAACAAAGGATAACCAAAAGCTTTATACGGTCTATCGGCATCGGGCATTTTTTTTCGAAGAATAAAAATTCCGTAAATGGTTAGGATGTAAAACACCAAAACGATTATCACTACAAAGTCCAATAAATCGCCATATTTCCCGGTCAGACACAAAGCCGAAGCCCAAAAACACTGCGCCCACAATGCCCAAGCCGGAACGCTAGCTTTATTCAAATGAGACGCTTTTTTGAAAAATAAACCGTCTTGCGCCATCGTATAATACACTCTTGCACCCGCCATAATCAACCCGTTATTACAGGCAAAAGTCGAAATCATAATCATTAAGGCGATAATTAAGGTTCCAATATTCCCAAAGATATTTTGCGATGCCACAACGGCTACTCTATCCGATTCGGCTGTAGCAATGTCTTGCAAAGGTACCACTGCCAAATACATCACATTGGTCAAAATATAAATACAGCTCACAATCAAAGTGCCGAGAAACAAACTCAATCCTACATTTCGTTTTGGATTCTTGATTTCGCCAGCGATAAAAGTCACGCCTTCCCAAGCCACACTCGAAAACAAAGAACCCACCAAAGCTGCCGACATTGCCGATATCAAAGTCATGCCACTAATTGTAAGCCAAGAACCCGTATCGACATTCATGGATTGTGAAGTCCAAGCATTTGCCCAATTGGCGTCCCAAACTTCGGCTTTGGCAGCCACAAATCCGAAAATAATCAATCCAAAAATAGAAGCAACTTTAATCACCGTCAAGACTGTTTGCAAAATCTTGCTATTTTTCACTCCGCGACTATTGATGTAACTCAATAAAATAATGGTGATTATCGAAACAATTTGAGCTGCGTGCAATTGGAAATCACCTAACTCAAAAATAATATTTTTCTCGCTCACAGGCGGATACAAATAAGCAGCAAATTTAGAAAAAGCCACGCCCACAGCGGCAATGGTTCCCGTTTGTATTACCGCAAAAAAGCTCCAACCGTACAAAAACCCAATCAGCTTTCCGTAAGCTTCCTTGATGTACACATATTGTCCGCCCGCTTTTGGGAACATAGCACTCAACTCGCCGTAACTCACAGCGGCAATCACGGTTATAAATCCTGTGAGCACCCACATCGCAATAAGCCAGCCGGCAGATCCCAATTGGCGCACCATATCCGAGCTAACAATAAATATTCCCGAACCAATCATCGAGCCCACAACGAGCATTGTTCCGTCTAGTAATCCGAGTTCTCTTTTAAAATGTTCTTGGTCGTTATCTTGCATATCGTTTTGGTTTTTTTGGTTGGCTAAAGATATACTATTTTTGGAAATAGCCGAATAGTTGGTTTTAAATTAGAAAATTAGTTTCGATAATTTGTGAGGATTTATTTCTACTTTTACAATAAGAAAAGGATTATATTTATTAGACTAACATATAATTCATCTCAAACATTAGAAAATGCTAATTATAAAAAAATATTCCAAAAAATGAGCGATGAAGATATAAATTTAGAAACTCCAAAGAGAACTTCCGAATTTGAAGCACTAAGTAAAAAAGCATACAAATATTTAAATGAACAGATGAAAATCGTAGAAGAAACTTATGGAATTCATAGTTATGAAAATTGGCATTATGATCAAGAAACTGGAATGCTAACATTTTCAAATTCAGAAAGCCAAGATAAAATTGTAGAAATTCAATATGAAGAAGTAGGAAGTATTTCTAAAATTAGCCAAACTTGGCTATGGAGTTGGGCAAACCCAAATTTAGAGCCAAAAATAAAAACTGAAATTGAGTCTGTAAAAAATTATGGCGAAGTAAATAATTTAGAATCTTTGACAAAGAGAAAATGGTTTGGTGATGAATATGATGGTTGGGAAATGACCGCAATCTCTGCTCATTTAATGAAAGCAAAAGGAGCTTACAGATTACCTTTAGAAAACACTTTTACATTTGTTATCTACAAAGAAATTAATGATATGAGAAAATAAATACAGATAGCAAAAGTCCACCGATTAATTTGATTTATCAAATTTACAACACCCTATTAATCTGAGCCAAATTCCTTTCGTAATACGATTCTTTGGTAGAAGAAATAATCACGCCACCGTGAGTGGCAGAGTGAATGAATTTAATTTCGCCTTCCAGCACTTCGACTACCATTCCTACGTGGTTAATTCGGCCGCTTCCTCGGGTTTTGAAGAAAATTAAATCACCTTTTTGAGCATTTTGTGCATCAATTTTCGAACCGTATGAAGCCATTTCGATAGACGATCTTGGTAACTTAATATCATAATTACTAAAAGTATAGCACACGAATCCTGAACAATCAAAACCTTCTGTCGTAGTTCCGCCAGAGCGGTAACGAGTTCCAATATGCTCAGAAGCCTTGGAAATCAATTGATCTACAAAATTGGCATCGCGAACTATATTGGGCTCATTATTTTCAATTTTTTCCTGATTATTTAGAGCATCACTTACAATTGGATTTTCGACTGCAGTTTCTTTCTCTATCAATTTTGAAGTACGAATTTTAAGTACAGAACCTACCAATAATTTTTTGGAAATATTCGGATTTTGGCTTTCCAATTCGGCAACCGTCAGACCGTATTGTTTGGCAATTCCGTATTTGGTTTCTTTTGGCAAAACCTCGTGAGTCATTTCGGTTTCTGAAGTTTTGACTTCAATGTCAGCTTGCGGTGTAATTGCAAGTTCTTTTTCCGTTTTAGGTTCTTTTTTTTCTGTCACTTTCTCGGCAACTAAACTCGAATTGGTATCAGCTTTTACTGGAACCGTAATCTTTTGACCCACTTTCAATGATTTACTTCCTAATTCTGAATTGGCTTTTTTCAATTCGGAAAGTGAAATTCCGTATTGTTTTGCAATGGAATAAAAAGATTCTTTAGGTAGGACTTCGTGCGTGATTTCGGTTGCTGATTTTTTGCTGTCGTCTTTTGTTTGCGACACCACTGGAATTGTTTTTTCAACCTCTATTTTTTTTTTCTCAACCACAGGCTGTTGCAAAACTGGAGTTTGCTTAGTTTCCTCTTTTTGAGAATAGTCTATAATCGTGGATTTTTCAGCGACCAAAGTGGAATTAGCATCAGCATTTACTGGAACCGTAATTTTTTGACCTGCTTTCAAGGATTCCTTTCCTAATTCAGGATTTGCTTTTTGCAAATTGGCAAGAGTGATTCCGTATTTTTTGGCGATGGAATACAACGATTCTTTGGGTAAAACTTCATAAGAAATTCCTTCAGTTGAAACTTGCCCTTTCTCAACTGACTTTGCAGAAACAACAACTTCAGTTTTGGGTTTATTTATTTCAGGTAGTACTGTTTTTGGAGCTGTTGTTTTTAAAGTTTCCTCCGATTTTTCAATAGGTGGTGTCACCACAAAATCATCAGGAGCATTTTGAGGAATGTTAATTTTTTGACCTGTTTTTAAACCCTCTTTTTCCAAATCAGGATTTAACTTATACAATTCTTCAACGCTTATATTGCATTGTTTTGCAATGCCATAAACGGTTTCTTTAGGAAGGACTTCGTGTGTCTTTTCAGCAAGATTGCTTGCAATTGTTGACGAGGAAACTGTTTTGTTTTTTTTGGTATTGGTTGGAATTAATAAAACCGTCTTGTATTTAATTCCATTGACAGCATCAGGATTGAGTTCATAAATGGCAGAAGGTTTTATATTGTATTTCTGGGCAATTTCGCTAATGGTTTCGCCCTTAGAAACAGTATGTTGTCTAAATTTTTCCTGCGAAAAAAGACTCATACTACTAAAAAAAACAATTAAAAAAATACACTTATAAAACCTCATAAACTCCATTTAAATTCAAACTCTAATTCATAAATATCATTTATATTTGAGATGACAATTTAATTAAAAATTTCGAAAAATTCAACAATTAACTTACTTTGATGTCAAAACAAACGAAAAACAAGTATGAATACGCAAATCTAAACTTTAAATGCAAAAAACACCCATTTTTAACAACTCTTTATAACCGATTTAACAAAATTATTGTTGAAAAAAAATTGAACCGATGGCCCAACTTTTTTTCAATAATAGTCTTATTTTTTCATTAAATAGGTATTAAACCAAGTCAAATACCGTTCGAAACGATCTTTTTGAAAACTCGGATTTGTGATACCGTGAAATTGTCCTGGATAGATGATAAGTTCCGTTGGAATCCCTAAAGATTTAAAAGCCTGATACATTTGTTCACTACCTACAGCAGGAACATTATAATCACTTTCGCCAACCATAAATTGTGTAGGCGTTTTGATTTTGTTGGCTTTCAAAAAAGGATACGAAAGTGCCACATACTTGTCAAAGTTTTTCCAAGGTTGTCCAATTTCATTGTCATATTGTAAAATGTATTGATCTACTCCATACATCGAAGAAACCATAGCGACACCTGCACCGCTTGAAGCCGCTTTGAAACGGGTATCCGAAGCGATGACATAATCTGTTAAAATACCGCCATAACTCCATCCTCCTATTCCTAATTTATCAGCATCGGCGATGCCTTTTTGAACAAGATAGTCCGCAGCTCCTAAAATATCCAATACTTCTTTATTGCCCCAATCTCCCGAAATAACTTTGCAATAATCCAAGCCGCGACCATTCGAACCACGATAATTAACACCTATAACAGCATAACCTGCAGCGGCCAACATTTGTCGAGAGAGATCAAAACTATATTCATCTTGCCCTACTGGACCACCGTGAATAAAGAAAATGGTTGGCAATTTTTTACCAACCGTTGCATTTGCAGGACGGTACAAAAGATTAGAAACTAACATTCCATCTTTACTTTTAGATGTAAATCCTTCAACAGTCGCAAGTGTTATTTTTTCTAAAAAAGAATCTTGGTGTTTGGTAAGACGACGTGGACTTCCATTTTCAAGCGCATAGATTTCTGTTGGTATTTGTGAATCACTCATAGCCGTTAAAAAACTGCCCGAAGGATGAAGTTCTAATGAAGAAAAACTTCGATTACCGCTGGCTATTTTAGTGATTTTACTATCTGAAATAGAAAATTCGGCAACGTATCTTGTTCGATCATCTGTTACCAATGCCATTATTGAAGTTCCATTTTTGGTCCAACGTGGGCTTCCAACAGGTCTGTCCAAAGATTTTGAGAGTAGTTTTGGTTCACCGCCTTCTTTAGAAACGACACACAAAACAGATTGGTCGTACATAATATAATTATCAGAATTAGTAGATCTTAAAAAGGCAATTTGCTTTCCATCAGGACTCCATTGTATTGAAGAATCACTTCCTGTCCAAGTGGTTATTTGCTTAATAGAAGCATTCGCTTTAGCATCAATAACCCAAATATCAGAATTTTCATTTCTGTCTGGATCGGTGGTTCGATTACTCAAAAAGGCAATTTGAGAACCATCGGGCGACCATTTGGGATCGGTTTCGTCATAAATTCCTTTAGTAAGGGTATCCATTTTTTTGGTGGCAACATCATAAAGATACAGATGCGATGGTTTTCGGGTTAAATACCCTTCAACATCTTGTTTGAAATGATAACGGTCAATCACAATTGGTTTTGGAGTTTTTACTTTGGCTGTATCTGGTTGGGTTTTGATAACCAAAGCAATTTTGGATCCATTTGGCGACCATTCGTAATCGTCCAAATCTCCTTTTTTCAAATCGGTTAATTGTTTGGCTTCTCCTCCTCGTCTATCCATTATCCAAATCTGACTGCCTTTAAGTCCATTTCTAGATGACACAAAGGACAAATATTTCCCGTCAGGACTCCAGCTGGGCTGTGATTCACTTTCTGGACTATTGGTCAGTTGAACAGACTCTTTACCATCCCAAGAAACCATCCAAATATCGGAGTTTCTTTTGTTTTTAATAGAATCAACAGTTGAAAGTGTATAAGCTACCCAATTACCATCAGGAGAAATACGGGCACTGCTCAAGTTTTGCAAACGATACACATCTGAGGGTTTTAATGGACGTTTGGTTGTTTTTTGAGAAAAAATAGATCCTGCAAAAAGGAACATTAAAAGCATTACAATTGGTTTCATACTAGTTTTGTTTTTAATTAGGGAGATGGTTTGGTTTTGGTTTCCAATTTAAGTATTTTTTTTGAAGTAACAGTAGCTCAACAATCGTTAAAATTAAGGCTATGAATGGGGTTGAGCAAAAGGTACGGCTGTTGGCGTCTATTTTTTATATGGTTCTTTCTTTTCAAACTTTTTTGTTATTTCATTTAAAATATATATTTCTGGTTTACAGTAAAAGCAATTATTGTAAAAATAATTTGTTTCTTCAGGTGGATTAATAATTAACATTCTACTATCTTTTTTAAATTCTGAGCCGACTGATGAATCTGGAGCATCATATATTTTTCCGGTTCTTCTGTCAATTAGAACATTCATCTGGCAAGGACTGCCGCAACCCCAAGTAGCAAAAGTGTAATGTCCTGCAAAGAGATTTTCAGGATTATTATAGCTTTCTCTAATTGCAGTTCTGAATTGCCTTCCTAATTCGTGAGAATTTAAGTCAAGTTTAGCTTTGACATTTTCAATGTTAACTTTAAAATCATCAAAAGTTATATATGGTTCAAATTTTATAAGAACTTCTCTAATTTTATCTTTCTGTATGGTCGTATCTCCATAAATGATTACGCTACCTTCAGCCAATATTGTATCAAATACAGGTTTAACTTTCTCTTTCTTTTGCTCTGATTTTGTAGTATCCGATTTAATTTTTGGTTTAATCAAATTTTTATTTTTGTTAGTACAAGACAAAAACAGAAGTAGTGTCGCAAAAAAATAAAAGTGTTTTTTCATAATAACAAATCATTTCTGATACTCCAGCGGGTATTTTTTTTGAAGTAGCAGCACCTTAACAATCGTTAAAGTTATTTTGAAGCTACGTTAAATTATTACATTTTTGACTGTACCGAGGTTTTATGTCTTGCTAGTTTTTTTGCCAGAGTAAAAAATGTAATTTTAAATAGCTTGAAAGAGAGTCACTTTAAAAATCACTCCACAAAAAAAGAGACTTACTTGCCTCTTGATTCCGTTAGATAACAGGACTCTAATTTTTTTCAATATGTGTATAGCATTAACTAAAGATACTTGATGATTGCAGTTCATCGTTTGTGCTACTAACCCCTCTAACCCCCGGGCTGGCTGATGAACGATGTACTTTTTATTTGTCTCCTTAGTGTCCCCAAAAGGATAAAACCAACACGACAACTCGGTCTTCTTGAATCCTGTATATTAACCTATGATTATCTGTTAATCTTCTTGACCAAGTCGGTGTTTCATAGTACTTTAATTGTTCCGGCTTTCCAGTTCCTGTCTTAGGATGCGCTCTAAGTTCGTCTAATAATTTGTCGATTTTTAGTAAAACTTTTTTGTCACCCGATTTTTTGAACTTTTCAATGTCTTTTTCAGCATCAATGGTTAATTCAATTGCATAGTTCATAGCCCTAAAAACTCCTTTTGTTGGTCCTTAGACAAAGTTTTTGTGTCCCCATTTTCAGATTGAGCAATCGACTTATCAATTTTAGCAAAAAAATCTTTTTCACTTAATACTGTTTCACCATTTGAGGCTGCAATCTCATATCGAACTTTCATTTCTTCCAATAAAGATTTCAACAAGGATTTTTGCTTTGCGTTTTTTGGGTAAACTGTTATACTTTCCATTGCTTTGCGGTTACTAATGACTTTAGCGAAGATACAATTTTTGTACAAAGATAAGTCTATATGTCAAGGAATTTTTCTTATGCCATTCAGCGAACGTCAGCTTATCTAAAACTTCCGTTTGTTTTAAATTAAATTGTAAAATCAAGTAAAAATAGTAGATTGCAACTACAAATAAATATTTTTTTTGCTTGATTAACTGTGCGGACTATTGGAACGGGTGCGAAGTCGGAGTTCCAATAGCTATCGGAATCGCACAGCACCATAGAACAGAACAATAAATTTATTTAAGGGAAGACATAGTAGGGTTGGGTGCGTTTTACGATTAGCTTTGTGGTGATGCAATTTCACTATCGGGTAATTTATAGCAAGAAACGCGCAAGTATTTGTGAGCATAAGCATTTAAGGAGTTCATCCATTAGAAATCTAATACTTTTTAAATTTAATTCTTAATTTTTAACTTGATATTACGCCTTTTGACAAATAGCATTTCTTGCAATTTAGTGCTTAAATTTTGAAAATATTCATCACATATCTTGTAGTTCCGTCTTTGGCAAAATAATAAGTATAATAATGCACCTGATATTTTTCATTGGCATAATAATAAAATGTAGCGGTTGTTGCTCCAACTGCTTGCTCTTTCTCTTCAATCAATTTATATCTTTTTTTTTGTAAATCTTTTTTGAAGTTAAGATAAAGTTCTTTGTCTATGGTGTTAAATCCTATTGCCGTATTCATGCCTTCACCTGCCGTTCTTTCTACTTGATCTAGAGCTCCTCCTGGTCTTCTGCTGTCGCACCAATATTGAACAAAATCGGTTTTACCATCTCCTTTTATTGGGTTTAACGAATAACCCTTACCTAAAACCGCAGTATCAAATTTGTCTTTGCTAAGCACTGATGCCTTTTCGAGAAAATCGAGTCTAATAGGACATTGCGCTTTTAAATTTTGTGTTCCTGCAATTAGAAATGAGATTGTCATAAAGAATAAGAATTTTTTTTTCATTTTACTTTAATATTAATTTTATTTTTCGTCCTACTCGTATGGCTTTTCGGATACGCCTTTTTTTTCTGAGGTTTTAAATTATCTTTTTATTCACAAAAAATACACTTCTATATCATAAGTTTGAAATAGATTTTGATACTGCAATTTAAAATCGAGTTGCGCAAAGTAATTTCACCCATACGTTCGAACCGTGCTTGAAAGTCTCCCTTCACTCGGGGCTGTAATAGTATTTAATCACACAAATATAAATTAATATTTACGGAAATTCCAATGACTAGTGTGCGAATAAATCCGGTTTTTCTTTGTGTATTGTTTTTAGGTATCTCAGTGATGCCATTTTGTACAATTTTTTTTCCTATTTTATTCGTTGTCAGATGTGTTCAGTAATAAAAGTGCACTGAAATCTGAGAAGAAGAATAATTTAATTTTGGGAAGACTTTTAAAACGGGCGATAGACTTTGTACAGCGCGGCTATTTAATTTTAGTGAGTTTAATAGAATCATTGCCTTTTTCAATGCTAAAAATCACAAAGTCTTGGTCAGCTTCTTCGTCTTCATTTACAAATCCAATTCCGCCTACAATCTGTCGTTTTAAAATAAACCTTACTCGATTAGTATCTATTAGTTCATAGACGCCACTAGTTGAATAAAATCGCTGATTTAAACAAGGCGCTTTTTGGTTGCTTTCAAACGTCCCATTTTCATTTAGAAATATATAGTTACCGTAAGGTGTTCTTTCATTTGGCTCACTTAACAAATATTCTTCTTGGTCTTTGTCGCCGAAGATGTTATTAATTTGCAATTTGCCTATAAAATTTTGGCAATAGGAAATTGAACTGATGAAGCTAATAATAGCGATAAATACTATTCTCATAGTTTAGTTCTTTAAGGTTGTTTTTCTTAAAATTTCCTTCCCATATGATAGCCTCTCTACACAAAGTCAGGAGATACTTGCGCAGCTTTTCATATGATAAACTCTTTGGCTGCGCACCCTATAATACCCTAGCTGTTAGCTGAAGGCTATTTTTTGATAATTTTTTCAGTTGTTATATTACCCTCGATATCACTTATTTTTGCTAAATAAATTCCACTTTGTAAAGCCCCTAAATACATTTTATTGTGTTTAAAATCTAAATTATTTATAATTCTACCATTTAAATCTGAAATTTTTATTTCTTTAATTTCTATATCGCTTTCTATATGCAAATAATCAGTAGTTGGATTTGGGTAAATTGATACTTTTCTTTTTGCTCCGGAATCTGACAAACCTAATGTCGAATCTTTAATTATAAGAACTTTATTATCCGTTGTATTGAACGCATAGCAACCATTCCCACAGGATATTATACTTTTTACGCTTCCAAATGCTTCTTTAATAGGTAAACTATCAACTAATAAAAAAGTATTTGGGTTAAATCTTTTGAAAATTATGTTTCCAGACCAATCATAACTTGCAAAACACACCTTATTGTAGTAACTATCATAAACAACAGGACCAGTAGCATTTGAAAATTTACCAATAACAAATGGTGCCGTTGTAATATCAACGACATTACCGTCATAAGAATACATATAGCTGTCATGATAAATAAAATCTAGATAAAAGTTTGATAACACATTTTGAGTTACACTAACATTACTAACTCCGCTACTATTTACCGATAATCTTCTAATTCCAAATTCCGTTGTTTCATTATTATATCCAATTAATGAATTTTCGCTGGTAAATTCGATTCTGTTGCTTCCAGTATGGTCAGGTGTTGTTGTTGGTCTCATAACGTTGTTATCATAAATTACAACTCCTTCATGTCGAGGCGAAAAGCCATTATTTTTCCTTGAAATAGCAATAGTTGTTGGCTGACCTGGCATAACTTCTATGTCTTCGACATAATTAGAACCTGTTGAAGAATCACTACCTAAACTAAATTGGATACCTGCCGTTTGACTAGCGACATCAAATCGCCTAACAGTTGAAGAACCACCAAAACCAGCATAAATGTATTGTCCATTATCAGAAATTGCAAGTACTGTTGGTTCGCTACCGATGAAAATTGTTTTTTCTAACAAATATGTATTGGGGTTTATCACTCCAATGCTATTTCCATTTGCACCATTTGCACTGGGAATACTTGCATAAATTTTATTTGTTACTGAGTCATATACTAAATCATTTACTGTAAGGTTTATGGTATTCACCTTTAATTGAGCAAATGTTACTAAACAGCTTCCGAACAATAATAAGGGTAGAATTTTTTTCATATTTGTTTTAATTTTTAGTAGTTACTATTTTGTTATCTGCTAATACGCTTACAGGTCTGACAACTTGCAGGCTTCATTATATTTGCAAATATAGAAATAAATCTTAAAAACCATCAGAAGGGCTTTTATTTAACGCAAGCCATTCCACAGCTCCTAATAAAACTCTTTTAAAACAAAAAATGCCCAAGTTTCCTTGAGCATTTTCACTATCATTATTTTTTTTACATTTATGCATTTCCCGCAGCAGCAATCAAGTTTAAGGCAGAACCAGCGACAAACCAACCAATTTGACTATCGTTGTACGTTTGGTTTGCCAAGACAATATCTTTAGAACCATCTGCGTGAACGAACTCTAAAGTCAAGGGTTTTCCTGGCGCAAAATCAACCAAATCCACGAAGTTGATGGTGTCATCTTCTTGAATTTTGTCATAATCGGCTTCGTTGGCAAAAGTCAATCCTAACATTCCTTGTTTTTTCAAGTTGGTTTCGTGAATACGAGCGAACGATTTTACCAAAACCGCTTTCACACCCAAGAAACGAGGTTCCATTGCGGCGTGTTCCCGAGAAGAACCTTCGCCATAATTATGGTCGCCCACAACAACGGAGGCTATTCCAGCCGCTTTGTAGGCTCTTGCTACCGCAGGAACGGTATCGTATTTTCCAGTCAATTGGTTTTTAACCGAATTGGTTTTTTCAGTGAATGCATTCACTGCTCCAATCAACATATTGTTTGAAATATTATCCAAGTGACCACGGAAACGCAACCAAGGTCCAGCCATAGAAATATGATCGGTAGTACATTTTCCGAAAGCTTTGATAAGCAATTTAGCTCCCATAATATTTTTTCCATCCCAAGCTTCGAACGGTGCCAAAAGTTGCAATCTGTCTGAAGTTTCACTTACCAAAATCTGAACCCCGGAACCATCAGCCGCTGGTGCTTGAAATCCGTTATCTTCAACAGCAAAACCTTTTTTTGGTAATTCATCACCATAAGGCGCAGTCAATTTTACTTCTTCACCATTATCGTTAATCAAAGTATCGGTCAAAGGATTAAAGTCCAAACGACCTGCAATGGCTAATGCCGCCACCATTTCTGGCGATGTTACAAAAGCGTGTGTGTTTGGGTTTCCATCGGCACGTTTAGAGAAGTTACGATTGAACGAATGAACGATGGTGTTTTTCTCTCCTTTATCTGCTCCTGCCCTATCCCATTGTCCTATACAAGGGCCACAAGCATTGGTAAACACTTTGGTTCCCATTTTTTCGAAAGTAGCAATGATGCCGTCTCTTTCGATAGTATATCTAATTTGCTCCGAACCCGGATTGATGCCAAATTCTGCTTTTGGAGTAATTCCGTTTTCCACCGCTTGGTTTACGATCGACGCAGCACGAGCCATATCTTCATAAGACGAGTTGGTACAAGAACCGATTAATCCCCATTCTACTTTAATTGGCCAACTGTTTGCAGCAGCTTCTTCTTTCATTTTAGAAACTGGTGTACCTCTGTCTGGAGTAAAAGGCCCGTTAATGTGTGGCTCCAATTCCGAAAGATTAATTTCGATTAGTTGATCGAAATAAGTTGCTGGATTAGCATACACTTCTGGATCGGCAGTCAAGTAAGATGCCACTGTATCGGCAGCATCAACCACATCTTGACGACCTGTTGCAGAAAGGTATCTTCGCATCGATTCGTCATAACCAAAGGTAGAGGTTGTTGCGCCGATTTCGGCACCCATATTACAAATCGTTCCTTTTCCTGTACAAGACATTGAAGTCGCTCCTTCGCCAAAATATTCAACAATAGCGCCTGTTCCCCCTTTCACGGTAAGAATATCGGCCACTTTAAGAATTACGTCTTTTGGCGCAGTCCAACCCGATAATTTTCCAGTCAATTTTACCCCTATCAATTTTGGAAATTTCAATTCCCAAGACATTCCTGACATTACATCCACAGCATCAGCTCCACCAACACCGATTGCTAGCATTCCCAATCCGCCAGCATTTACAGTATGCGAATCGGTGCCAATCATCAAACCTCCCGGGAAAGCATAGTTTTCTAAAACGATTTGGTGAATAATTCCAGAGCCCGGTTTCCAAAAACCAATTCCGTATTTATTGGATACCGAAGATAGAAAATCAAAAACTTCTTTGGATTGGGTATTGGCTACAGCCAAATCTTTTTCTGCTCCATTTTTAGCTAGAATCAAGTGATCACAGTGAACTGTAGTGGGAACTGCAACCGTTTTCTTCCCAGCGTGCATAAATTGCAATAAAGCCATTTGAGCCGTTGCATCTTGGCAAGCTACTCTATCTGGAGCAAAATCAACATAATCGACACCTCTTGAAAAAGTTTGACTAGGTTGACCTTCCCAAAGATGCGTGTACAATATTTTCTCAGTCAATGTTAGTGGACGACCGACTAATTCGCGCGCAGCATCAACACGACTCGTCATATTGGCATACACTTTTTTAATCATTTCAATATCAAAAGCCATAGTATTTATAGTATTTAGTTTTGTAAATCTTTTTTGAACATTACAAGGTACAAAAAAATGGAATACAAAAAAAAGCCTGAATCACTAGACTCAGGCTTTTAAACTATAATTAACTAATTATGTGAATTATTTAACTAATAACTTATGTGACGGCGCAAACTTAGTTAGGTTGATCCCTTCTACCGCCGTTTTATATTCTTCAATTGTTGGGGTTCTACCAAGTATTGTTGACAAAACTACAACCGGTGTAGAAGAAAGTAAAGACTCTCCTTTTTTACCTTCAGTATCTTCAACAACTCTTCCTTGAAAAAGACGTGTAGATGTTGCCATAACCGTATCTCCTTTAGCCGCTTTTTCTTGGTTACCCATACAAAGGTTACAACCTGGACGCTCTAGGTATAGCATTTTTTCGTATGAAGTTCGTGCCGCAGCTTTAGGAACATTATCGTCGAATTCGAAACCAGAATATTTTTGTAAAATTTCCCAGTCCCCTTCTGCTTTTAATTCATCAACAATATTATAAGTAGGAGGAGCAACAACTAATGGCGCTTTGAACTCTACTTTACCATTTTGTTCATCAATATTCTTAAGCATATGCGCTAGGATTTTCATATCTCCCTTGTGAACCATACAAGATCCGATAAATCCAAGATCTACTTGTTTTACTCCACCATAGAAAGACAGAGGTCTGATGGTATCGTGCGTATATCTTTTAGAAACATCAGCATTATTCACATCTGGATCTGCAATCATTGGTTCAGCAATTTCATCCAAATCAATAACAACTTCAGCATAATACTTTGCGTTTGCATCTGGTCTTAAAGCTGGTTTTTCGCCTGAAATAATCTCTTCGATTCTTTTATCAGCAATAGCAATCAAGCCTTTCAGCACTTGATTATTGTTGTCCATTCCTTTGTCAATCATAATCTGAATTCTACCTTTCGCCATCTCAAGAGATTCAATCAAAGTGTAATCTTCAGAAATACAGATCGAAGCTTTTGCTTTCATTTCTGCAGTCCAATCTGTAAATGTAAAGGCTTGATCGGCATTCAAAGTTCCTAAATGAACCTCAATAATTCGTCCTTGGAATACATTCTCTCCACCAAATGTTTTAAGCATTTGAGATTGTGTAGCGTGAACCACATCACGGAAATCCATATAGCCTTTCATCTCCCCTTTGAAAGTCACTTTAACCGATTCTGGAATGGGCATAGAAGCTTCACCAGTAGCCAAAGCAAGTGCCACAGTTCCTGAGTCAGCACCAAAAGCAACTCCTTTTGACATTCTGGTATGAGAGTCACCACCAATAATGATAGCCCATTCGTTTACGGTAATATCATTCAATACTTTGTGAATTACATCCGTCATTGAATGATAAACGCCTTTCGGGTCACGAGCTGTGATCAAACCGAAATCGTTCATAAATTTCATCAATCTAGGAATATTTGCCTTCGATTTATTATCCCAAACTGAAGCCGTATGGCAACCTGATTGGTAAGCACCATCAACAATTGGAGAAATCACAGTAGCCGCCATCGACTCTAATTCCTGAGAAGTCATTAAACCAGTTGTATCTTGTGAACCCACAATATTTACAGTAACACGAACATCAGAACCAGCGTGTAAAATTTTACCCGGAGTTGTACCAACCGCATTTTTATTAAATATTTTTTCTACTGCTGTAAGTCCTTGTCCTGCGATAGAAACCTCTTTTGAAGGAGCATACACAGGCACAATATCAATACCTAGAGTCTTTGATGCAAATGTTTGCAATTTTTTTCCAAACACAATTGCATACGAACCGCCCGCTTTTATAAATTCAATTTTCTGAGGTGTAAAAGCCTTAGCAATATCAATTAATTCTTTATCGCCGTTATAAAGTTTTTTTGTTTTTGTATTAATGGTGAGAACTGTACCGGTAGCAACAGAATACACTTCTTCAAGAATAGGATCGCCGCTTTCATTGCGAACAACGTTACCATTTTCATCTAATTTTTTTACCCAGTTTTTAAGATCCAAACCAATACCACCTGTAACATCAACAGTAGTAAGGAAAATTGGAGAAATACCGTTTGTTCCAGCAACGATTGGAGCAATATTTATAAATGGAACATAAGGACTTGCTTGTTTTCCACTCCAAAGCGCCACGTTGTTTACACCTGACATTCTAGAAGAACCCACACCCATAGTACCTTTTTCAGCGATTAACATCACGCTCTTATCAGGATTTGCTGTTGCCAATGCTTTGATTTCTGCTTGTGCTTCAGGAGAAATTAAGCATTTACCGTGCAATTCACGATCTGAACGAGAGTGTGCTTGGTTTCCAGGAGAAAGTAAATCTGTTGAAATATCTCCTTCACCAGCAATAAAAGTAACTACCTTAATTTCTTCTGCTATTTCTGGTAATTTAGTAAAGAACTCCGCTTTAGCATAGCTCTCTAATATGTCTTTAGCAATTTCATTACCATTTTTGAATGCTGCTTCCAACCGGTCTGTATCTGCTTCATAAAGAAAAACTTGTGTTTTTAAAACTTCCGCAGCTTCTTTTGCAATAGCAATAGCATCACCCAAAGCCAAATCAAGCAAAACCGCTATAGAAGTACCACCTTTCATATGCGATAATAATTCTAAAGCAAAAGCAGGTGCAATTTCAGCAACTACTGATTGACCTAAAACGATTTCCTTTAAAAATTTAGCTTTCACATTCGCGGCAGGAGTAGTTCCTGGAACCACATTGTAAATAAAGAACTT
>CAMBHH010000024.1 GCA_945866505.1 Flavobacterium psychrophilum | reverse complement strand
ATAATTGGGTAAATAATTTGCACAATAAGAAAATAGTAAATAAAAACTATTTAACCATTCTTGCGAAAAGTTTTGACAAAAATTCTGAATCCAGTTTAGGAAATACAATTACTGAAAATAATGAAATTACAGAACATTCTCATCAAGGTTCTGGCAATAATTATGAATCAAACATTTATTACGAATCAAAAAACAGAACAATTATTGTATTAATAACCAACAATCAAAATTTCAAACTTGGTTCAATTACAGAATCAATATTGAATATTTTAGCCGAAAAACCTTTTACAATTCCCAAAAAATCAATTTATCTGGATATTAGAGGCAAAATGTTAGACAATTTTCAAAGTGGTATTTCATTTTATGAGCAAATTAAATCAACTCAAAAAGAAAAATATGATTTTTCAAATGAAGTTTCAGATTTAATAAATACTGGGAAATATTTAATGAGAAGAAATCGATTTGATGACGCAATTAAAATTTTTGAGTTAAGTACAACAATTGATTCAAAAAATGCAACTGCAATTTCAAGTGCATATTCATTTATTGGAGAATGTTTCGACAAGATGAAAAAAACAGATTTGGCGATTATTAACTTAAAAAAAGCATTAGAATTTGACACAAAAAATAAAAATGCAGAAGAAATGTTGAAACGAATCGAAAATAAATAAAAAACCGAACGGCTAACAGCTAGAGTTTCGTTGCGTGCGCAGCATGAACAATGAAACTCCTGTTGAACAGCCAGTCCGGATAGCTATCGGGAGAACCGGAGTACCCGCCGTTAACACTATGGAGTTATCGTAAAGTTTTGAGAGTCCCGATAGCTATCGGGATTAAGAGGATTTAGTGTCCTCTTTTTTTTGGAGTGATTTCAACGTCTTTATTTTAGTTTTTCGCTCATTTTTGGTCACGCAAAGTACAGACAAGTTCTAACTGCTTTTTTCAGAAGCATTTTAATTCAACGCTTGACTTGCAATCGTAACTTATGTTTTTGGTGACAAGGAAATTAATTTTAAAAATTTCATATCGAATAGTTGACTTTCACGCGAATTCAGCTAAAGTCTCCTTTGCCGCTACGCAAAAAATGAATACATTAGCCACTTCAAATTTTATCTAAATCTACCATGAAAAATACTGCGCTAACGCACATACACGAAAGTTTGGGAGCCAAAATGCTTCCCTTTGCTGGATACAATATGCCTATTTTATACGAAGGTGTCAATGCTGAACACGAAGTAGTTCGCAACGGTGTGGGCGTTTTTGATGTGTCGCATATGGGCGAATTCTTGTTATCGGGTCCAAATGCTTTGGCTTTAATCCAAAAAATAACTTCGAATGATGCTGCCACATTAACAAACGGACGTGCTCAATATTCTTGTTTGCCTAACAAGGATGGTGGAATTGTAGATGATTTATTGGTTTACAAAATAAAAGACGAGCAATATTTACTGGTTGTAAATGCTTCGAATATCGATAAAGATTGGGATTGGATTTCGTCGCAGAACGATTTGGGTGTTGATATGAAAAACCTATCCGATGATTATTCGCTTTTGGCTATTCAAGGTCCAAAAGCCGTTGAAGCGATGCAATCCTTAACTTCGATTGATTTATCTGCAATACACTATTATCATTTTGAAGTAGGTGATTTTGCAGGAATCGACTATGTGATTATCTCAGCAACAGGTTATACGGGTTCTGGCGGGTTCGAGATTTATTGCAAAAATACGGAAGTAGAACAAATCTGGAACAAAGTTTTTGAGGCTGGCGCGGCTTTTGGAATCAAGCCAATTGGTCTTGCGGCTCGTGATACTTTGCGTCTGGAAATGGGGTTCTGTTTGTACGGAAACGACATCAACGACAAGACTTCTCCAATAGAAGCGGGTTTGGGTTGGATTACCAAATTCACCAAAGAATTTACCAATTCAGAGAACTTAAAAAAGCAAAAAGAAGCGGGTGTTTCTAAGAAATTAGTAGCCTTCGAAATGCAAGAACGCGCCGTACCAAGACACGATTATGAAATTGTAGATGCTACGGGAACTCAAATTGGAATCGTAACTTCAGGAACAATGTCGCCATCGATGAATGTGGGTATTGGACTAGGCTATGTTACGACCGAAAACAGTGCCATTGATAGCGAGATTTTCATCAGAATAAGAAAAAATGACGTTCCTGCGAAGGTGGTAAAATTGCCTTTTTACAAGAAATAAAAACACTAAATGAGGAAATTTTCACTCCTACTGTTCTTGACAACATTTTCACTATTGGGTCAAAATAGTGCTACTACTTGTGAAAAAATTTCCAAAATAAATGCATTAATTCAACGCGAACATTTTCATCCAAAACCTATTGACGACAGTTTATCGGTATATGTTTTTGATACTTTTATGGATCGTTTAGATGGCAACCGAAACCTATTTACCAAACTAGAATACGAAAAACTCTCCAAAAACAGGCTTAAATTAGACAACTACATGCTACAAAATGATTGTTCCTTTATGGATGATTTTGTTTCAATGTATCAATTTGCTTTGGAAAGAAAGAAAAAAATACTTGAGAAAATTAGGATTGAAGTACTCGATTACAACGGAAAAGACACGGTTAAATTCTCGAAAAAAAGCTTTCCTTTTGACTTAGCGGCAACCGATTTCGACCGAGTTTGGAAAAAAAGAATGAAGTTTGACATTCTGGAAGATATTTCAAAATTGAGTGACAATTTAGATTCGCTTGACCAGAATTTTTCAAAACTCGAGAAAATAGCAAAAGAAAAAATATTTGAGTCCAATTTATGCAAAATCAATAACATTCTAGAAAACAAAAAAGGAGTTGGTTATGATCTTCAAAATGATTTCCTGAATATTTTTTGCAGCTATTTTGATCCTCATACTAATTTCTTTTCTCAAGACGCTCGATCTGGTTTTATGTCAAGTTTAACTACAAGTGGGTTATCGTTAGGCCTAAATGTCACGCTCAATGAAAACGAAGAAATTATTGTGGACGGAGTTGTTCCCGGTGGACCAGCAGCTAGAACTAATAAATTTGAAAAAGGTGATGTTGTTCTAAAAGTTTCCAATAAAAATGGTATAGAATATTTGGTTTCCTGCACTTCATTGGAGAAAATTGGAGAATTAATCTTTTCTGATTCTAATGAAACCATCGAAATGACGATTCAGAAAACAAATGGAAATGTGATTGACATTTTACTCAAAAAGCAAATCATGAAAGCTACCGAAAATGCGGTATCAAGCTATATTATTGAAAAAGGAATCAAAATTGGTTATCTTAAAATTCCCAATTTCTACTCTGATTTTGATGGCTTTAGTCCTCAAGGTTGTGCCGATGATGTTGCCAAAGAAATAGTAAAACTCAAACAAGACAACATTAAAGGATTAGTAATCGATCTTCAAGACAACGGTGGAGGCTCTATGGAAGAAGCTATAAAATTAGCCGGAATGTTTATCGACTATGGCCCAGTTTCTATTTTGGCAAATAGCAAAGGCAAGCAAACTATTTTAAAAGATTACAATCGTGGGAGTGTTTACTATGGTCCAATTGTCATTTTAATTAATGGAAATTCGGCATCGGCAAGTGAGTTTTTTTCGGCCGCAATGCAGGATTACAATCGGGCAATGATTGTAGGAAGCAAATCATTAGGAAAAGCTTCGATGCAAACCATTTTGCCTTTGGATGAAAATAATCAAGATTTTGTAAAACTCACCGGAGAGAAATTTTACCGAATTACTGGCGATAGCAATCAAATAAAAGGCATTATTCCTGACATTGCTTTACCTATATTATATGATAGTATCGTTCCTCGTGAAATAAGCTATAAAACTGCTTTGAAATATGATGTAATTCCTTCAAAACTTAGATTTACTCCGTTCAGAAAAGATTATTATCCCACGATTATTGAACAAAGCAATTCACGTTTGAAAAATAATGCCCTATTCAATGAAATTATTTTGGTAAACAACGAAATAAATGCCCTATACAACAACCCGAAAAAACCACTTTTGATTACTTTTAAAGAAGTTTTCAAAAATATTCACGAAATTGATACTCTTTGGAAAAAAGTAAAAAAAATCCTTGCAACTGAAAATAGTTGTACCATTTCGAATACTTCCTACGATGCTGAAAAACTAAAATTTGATGATTATCAACAGGAAATTAACACCTATAAAATTAAAGAACTACAAACCAATCCGTATATCGAAGAAGTTGTTGAAATACTGAATGATATTACTAATTTTGGAAAATAATTGATTAAAAAAAACATTTGATAAAATAACTAATAACTGTATTTTTGCAGTTCAAAAATTATAATTTAGCAATGGGAAGAGCGTTTGAGTTCAGAAAAGGAAGAAAAATGAAACGTTGGTCAGCTATGGCCAAAGCATTTACCAGAATTGGAAAAGATATTGTAATGGCTGTGAAGGAAGGTGGCCCAAATCCTGAAGCTAATTCCAGATTAAGAGCCGTAATCCAAAATTCAAAGGCAGTGAATATGCCAAAAGACAACGTGGAACGCGCCATTAAAAAAGCCACGGATAAAGACACAGCAAACTATAAAGAAGTACTGTTTGAAGGGTATGCACCACACGGAATTGCAATTCTAGTGGAAACTGCAACCGATAATAATAATAGAACCGTTGCCAATGTTCGCAGTTACTTTAACAAATGCAATGGAACGATGGGAACTCAAGGTTCAGTTGAATTTATGTTTGATCATACGTGCAACTTCAGAATTCCCGCTGGCGAAATTGATCCTGAGGAATTAGAACTAGAATTAATAGATTTTGGTGCAGAAGAAGTTTTTGAAGATGAAGACGGAATTTTAATTTATGCTCCTTTTAATAGTTTTGGAACCATTCAAAAAGAATTAGAAAACAGAAAAATAGAAATTCTTTCCTCAGGTTTCGAGCGTATTCCACAAATTACAAAAAAACTTTCAGAAGCCGAAATGGCTGACGTTGAGAAACTAATCGAAAAAATGGAAGAAGATGATGACGTGATGAACGTGTATCATACTATGGAAGAGTAAACAGATTGTAGATTGCAGATTTTAGATTGCAGATTTTAGATTTTAGATTGAAGATTTCATAAAAAAACTCCATTCGCAAAGGCAGATGGAGTTTCTTTTATCTTAATACTTAATTTTTGTTCTTACAACTTACTTAATAAATTCTATTTTTTGTGCTTCTTCTTCGTTAATGCTGTCAAAAAATCCTTGTTCGTTCATCCAGTCATCGCTAAATACTTTGCTCATATAACGAGAACCATGGTCTGGAAAAATAGCAATCACATTACTGTTTTCGTCAAACTCACCTTCTTCAGCATATTGCTTTATGGCTTGAAGAACTGCTCCAGACGTATATCCAACAAACAAACCTTCAATTTTAGCGAGTTCTCGAGTTGAGTGTGCACTTTCTTCATCGGTAACCTTCATAAACTTATCGATAATATCAAAATCCGTAGCTGATGGAATCAAGTTTTTTCCTAAACCTTCAATTCTGTAAGGATAAATTTCGCTATTGTCAAATTCTTTAGTTTCGTGGTATTTTTTTAACACAGAACCAAATGCATCTACACCTAAAATTCTAATATTTGGATTTTGTTCCTTAAGGAACTTCGCCGTCCCCGAAATCGTTCCTCCAGTTCCGCTGCAGGCAATAAGATGCGTAATTTTACCGTTAGTTTGTTGCCAAATTTCAGGTCCAGTAGATTTGTAGTGTGCATCAACATTGAGTTGATTGAAGTATTGATTGATGTAAACAGAACCTTTTGTTTCTTCGTGCAAACGTTTGGCAACATTATAATAAGAACGCTCGTCATCGGCAGAAACATGTGCAGGGCAAACATAAACTTTGGCTCCCAACGCACGCAACATATCAATTTTATCTTTGGAAGATTTGGAGGTTACAGCTAAAATGCAGTTGTACCCTTTAATAATACTTACCATTGCTAAACTAAAACCTGTATTTCCCGATGTCGTTTCTATAATAGTATCACCTGGATTAAGAATGCCACGTTTTTCAGCTTCTTCAATAATGAATAAAGCGATTCTATCTTTTGTGGAATGACCAGGATTAAAAGCTTCTACTTTTGCGTAAAAATTTCCTTCTAATTTTTGGGTAACTTTATTTAATTTAATGAGCGGTGTGTTGCCTATTAATTCTAAAACAGTACTATAAGCATTTATTTCTTCTTTCATAAAAAAATAGTTAATCAAGGACTCTTTTCCATTCAACCTTAAATCTTTGCAAATTTAACAAAAATAATCTAATTACTTTTCAATTTTCTCTAAATCTAACAAAAAACTATATTCTTTAGCTAATTCCTTAATGGCTTCAAACCTTCCCGAAGCTCCTCCGTGACCAGCATCCATATTTGTATCAAGAAATAATTGGGAATCATCTGTCTTCATACTTCTCAATTTAGCTACCCATTTAGCTGGTTCCCAGTATTGTACTTGCGAATCATGCAATCCTGTAGAAACATACATATTGGGATACTTTTGTTTTTTAACATTATCATATGGCGAATAGGATGCCATATAACTGTAATATTTTTTAACATTTGGATTTCCCCATTCGTCATATTCTCCAGTCGTCAGCGGAATACTTTCGTCCAACATTGTCGTAATTACATCCACAAAAGGTACTTGAGCAATGATTCCGTTGTATAATTCTGGTGCTAAATTCACAATTGCACCCATCAATAATCCTCCTGCTGAACCACCTTCTGCATATAAATGTTCAGGCGAAGTGTATTTTTTTTCAATTACAAATTTGGAACAATCAATGAAATCAGTGAACGTATTTTTCTTTTTTAGCAATTTACCGTCTTCATACCATTGTCGCCCTAAATCTTCGCCTCCGCGAATGTGGGCTATGGAAAAAATAAATCCTCTGTCGAGCAATGTTAGTCTTGTTAAAGAAAACGTGGCATCCATTGAATGGCCGTACGAACCGTAAGCATATAACAACAACGGATTTGATCCGTCTTTTTTCAATTCTTTACTGTAAACCATCGAAATGGGAATCTTAGTTCCGTCTTTAGCAGTAGCCCAAACTCTTTCTTCGGTGTAATTATTTTTATCGAATTTTCCCCCTAGAACTTGTTGCTCTTTCTTAATTTCCTTGGTTTTTGTTTTCATATTGAAATCAATCACCGAGGAAGGCGTAGTCATTGATTGGTAGGAATAACGCAAAATATCGGTATCGAAATCCACGTTGGTTCCTGTGTAAGCCGTATAAGTTTCGCTTTCGAAAGGCAAATAATATTCCCCTTCGCCGCTCCACGGCATAATCCGTACTCGGTTCAAACCGTTGAAACGTTCTTCTAAAACTAAAAAATCTTTAAAAATCTCAATATCTTCTAACAAAACATCCTCACGATGCGGAATAACTTCTATCCAGTTTTCTTTGGAAGTTGCTGTTTCCAAAGTTTTCATCAACTTGAAATTCGTGGCTTTGTCCTTGTTGGTCATTATATAAAAACTGTCTCCATAATGGTTGATGCTGTATTCCAAACCTCGAACGCGCTTCTGGAAAACCCTAAATTTTCCGTCAGGATTGTCGGCTTCCAATATTCTATATTCGGTGGTCAAAGTACTTCCGGATTCTATTGCCAGGTATTTTCTAGACTTGGATTTGGCCACCTCAACATTAAAAGTTTCATCCTTTTCAAAATAAACCAAAACATCATCGGCTTGTTTTGATCCTAATTTATGTTTGAAAATTTTATCGGAACGCAAGGTCACTTCGTCCTGACTAGAGTAAAAAATCGTTTTGTTGTCATTTGCCCAAACGGCGTTTCCAGATACTTTTTCTATTTTATCGGAAAGGATTTTACCTGTTTCCAAGTCTTTAACCTGAATGTCGTAGATTCTTCTTCCAACAATATCAATACTAAAAACCGCCAATTTATTATCTGGACTAATGCTTAAGCCTCCTAATTGAAAGTAGGATTGCCCATTTGCCAATTCATTACAATCGAACAAAATTTCTTCTTTGGCCGAAAGGCTTTCCTTTTTTCTGGAATAAATAGGATAATTTTTTCCAGTTTCAAATCGGGTAATGTAGTAATAACCATTGTACAAATACGGAACCGATTCGTCGTCTTCCTTGATTCTGCTCTTCATCTCCTCAAATAATTCCTTTTGAAAGCCTTTGGTATGAGCAGTCATTTTTTCGTAATACGTATTCTCTTGATTTAGGTAATCAATAACTTCTGGGTTTTCTCTGTCATTCAACCAAAAATAATTGTCAATTCTCACATCAGCAAATTTCTCCAATTTTTTAGGAACTATTTTTGCGACTGGCGGTTGGAGTTTTTCTGGCATATTTTGAGCTTTCGATTTTGTTGGATAGGTTACAAAAATAACACAAAGACAACTTAGAATGAATCTATTTTTCATTAAAAATTTAATTGAATATCAGTTTGCAATATAGTAATTTTACATTCGAATAATTTAAAAAAACACAACAATGGATTTAATGGGAATGATGGGTAAATTGAAAGAAACCCAACGGAAAATAGAAGAAACGAAAAAACGTTTAGACACAGTTTTAATAGACGAACAAAGCAATGACGGCGCATTGAAAGTGACATTCACCGCAAACGGCAAATTAAAATCCATCTCCATCAACGATTCTTTATTGGAAGACAAAGAACAACTAGAAGATTATTTAATCGTAACCCTAAACAAGGCTATCGAAAAAGCAGCAAAAGTAAACCAAGCCGAATTAGATGCTGTCGCCAAAGTCGATATGCCAATGATTCCGGGAATGGATGAAATGTTTAAATAAAAAATAATTCTTAAAATGAACAAAATGAGAAATCCTATAAATTGGCACGAAAAACACACTGAAACATTAAACTTCGGAAGCCGTTTAGCAGATGCCGTCGCAACAGGGATGGGTTCTTGGAAATTTATTATCGTTCAAACTGTTTTGGTAATTCTTTGGATGGCATTAAATATAATTGGATTTTTTTATCATTGGGATGTGTATCCCTTTATTTTGCTTAATCTTCTTTTCTCGACACAAGGTGCTTATGCCGCTCCCATTATTATGATGTCGCAAAACCGACAAAGCGAAAGAGACAGAATGCAAGCTCAGGCTGATTATCAAACTAATATCGATGCCAAACTTGAAATTGAAGCCTTAACCTTAATCCTAAACAAATTGGATGTAGAAAAATTGGATAAAATAATTGCAATGCTAGAAGAAATGAAAAAATAATTAGCAGTTGATTTTTAAGTGAATAAAAATCATAACTTTACAAAAAGAATATAGTATTATGAGTTACATAGATAAACATTTTATAAAAAACTATTCGTTATTATTTGAAGGTCTCAATTCTTTAACAAAAATTGAATTAATCGAAAGTTTAACTAAATCATTAAAAAGAGAAAAAACATCAAAAAAAGATGATTTCTATAAATCTTTTGGTGCTTTTGGATCTGAAAAGTCAGCCGAAGAAATTGTAAAAGAAATTAAATCTAGTAGAAAATTTAGAACTAAGGAAATCAACCTCTAATGCGTTATCTATTAGATACAAATATTTGTGTTTTCTTTTTAAGAGGAAAATTAAATTTAGATGAAATTATAAAGCAAAAAGGCAAAGAAAACTGTTTCATTTCTGAAATAACTGTTTTTGAACTTCGTTTTGGGGCAGAAAATAGTGAAAACCCAACAAAATCCCACAAATCTATAGACCTATTTATAAGCGGCATATCAATAATTCCTATTTATAGTTCCATTAATAAATATGCCAAAGAAAAAGTCCGTTTACGAAAATTAGGCAAACCTATTAATGATGAATTTGACTTATTAATAGGCGCAACTGCCATTGAAAATAATTTGACATTAGTTAGTGACAATCAGAAAGACTTTGAGAATATTGATGGAATTAAAATGGAAAATTGGTTTCGAAAATAAACATATCGATTCAAATTCGTAATTTCTCCAACGTTTCTGAAACATAGGTATGCATCACTTCACGATAGTCTAAATGCGTCACAATTCTTAATTTTCCGTGTCCCATTGAACTTATCGAAATTCCTTTTTGTTTTAATTTTTCCATTAAAACAGCTTCATTAATATGCGGTTGAAGCGAGAAAATCAAAATATTGGTCTCTACCGGTTCTACCTTAGCGACCCAATTTTGTTTTGCTAAAACGGCTCCTATTTCCTTAGCACGTCTATGGTCATCTGCTAGTCTTTCGATATGGTTGTCTAAAGCATAAATTCCGGCTGCCGCCAAATAGCCTACTTGACGCATTCCGCCACCAAGAACTTTTCTAACTCTCAAAGCTCTGTGAATGGTTGTCTTATCAGATACTAAGAGTGAACCAATTGGCGCTCCCAATCCTTTAGACAAGCAAACAGAAATCGTATGAAATACTTTTCCATAGGCTGCTGGATTGTCATTTGTGGCTATTAAAGCATTCCAAATTCTAGCGCCATCTAGGTGAAATTTTAAATTATTGGCATCACAAACTTTTCTAATTTTTTTGAATTCTTCAAAATCATAGCAAGCACCACCACCTTTGTTGGTCGTGTTTTCTACACAAACCAAACTCGTAAGCGGACTGTGATAAAATTCTGGATTATTGATTGCTCCAGCGACTTGTTCGGCTGTAATCATGCCGCGATTTCCGTCTAGTAAACAACAGGAAACTCCACTATTAAAGGAAGCGCCACCGCCTTCATAATTATAAACATGCGCCCATTTATCGGCAATTAATTGTTCGCTGGGTTGGGTGTGTAACTTGATTGCAGTTTGGTTGGCCATTGTTCCCGACGGAAAAAAGAGTGCAGCTTCCATGCCCAACATTTCGGCTACTTTGGCTTCTAGTTCAATTACGGTTGGATCTTGTTTATAGACATCGTCACCAACTTCGGCTTTAAACATTGCACGTAACATTTCTTGGGTAGGTTTAGTTACGGTATCGCTTACTAAATTAATTTCCATATATTCTTTATATAGTTTATTTTCGCACTTTAATTTCTTGATTTACGGATAACCCTAGCCCTGATTGAAGTGAAAATCCTTTTATTTTTTTCTTTAAAAAATAAAAGATTGTAACGAAAAGCAGGAAATAGCTCCAAAAAACAGTACAAAACTACATTAATTTATGACAACTACCGAACAAATAAAAGGTATTGTAGAGCGCCTTGGTGCGTTGAGGAGGTATCTTTGACGTTGATGCCAAGCTAATCGAGATTACTAACGAAGAGGAAAAAACTTTGGCTCCAGATTTTTGGAACAATGCTAAGGAAGCGGAAATCTATGTAAAAACCCTTCGTTCTAAGAAAAAATGGATTGAAGACTACAACAAAGCGGTCGAAATGACTGACGAGTTGCAACTTGCTTATGAATTCTACAAGGAAGGCGAACTTACTGTGGAAGAATTGGATGAGCAATACACGCTGACGCAAAACCATATTGAAGCTATAGAATTCAAAAATATGCTTTCGGATGAAGGCGATAGTTTGAGTGCGGTGTTACAAATTACGGCTGGGGCTGGCGGAACTGAAAGTTGTGACTGGGCTTCGATGTTGATGCGAATGTATATGATGTGGGCCGAAAAATCGGGTTACAAGTTACGGGAATTGAATTACCAAGAAGGAGATGCCGCTGGGATAAAAACAGTAACATTGGAAATTGAAGGTGATTATGCTTTTGGCTATTTGAAAGGCGAAAACGGCGTGCACCGATTGGTGCGCATTTCTCCTTTTGACAGTAACGCCAAGCGACATACCTCTTTTGCATCGGTATATGTATATCCGTTAGTTGATGATACTATAGAAATTGAAATCAATCCCGCGGATATTGAAATCACAACCGCGCGTTCGAGTGGTGCTGGAGGACAAAATGTGAATAAAGTTGAGACGAAGGTTCAACTAGTTCACAAACCTTCCGGAATTCAGATTCAGTGCTCAGAAACACGTTCGCAACACGACAACAGAAACCGAGCGATGCAAATGCTGAAATCGCAATTGTATGAAATTGAACTGAAAAAGCAACAAGAGCAACGTTCTGATATTGAAGCCGGAAAAATGAAAATCGAATGGGGTTCGCAAATTCGAAATTACGTAATGCAACCTTATAAATTGGTCAAAGACGTTCGCACTGGCTATGAAACCAGTAATGTGGACGGCGTAATGAATGGGGAAATAGATGCGTTCCTGAAAGCCTTTTTGATGATGATGGGACAGCGAGACGAGGAATAGATTTTTGATTGCAGATTTCAGATTTCAGGTAGCAGATTTCAGGTAGTAGATTTCAGGTTGCAGGTTGGCATAAATAAATTAAACCCGGCAGTTTTCAGAAACGTGTTGGGTTTTATTTTTTTTAGCTTAATTCACTACAACGTGGTAGTGTTATGTCGTGTTAAATTATCAATTTTTCAAGTGGATTTCGGCCCATAAATTTTTCTTATTATCTATAAAAATAGTATGTTTGTTATACAATTAATTCAAAAAGCAATTAAAAATGAGCAAGACACTACCTGAAAAATATAAACATCCCTACGCTTTTAATCCCAAATACAAGAAATCTGCGGTGTATTTTTCTATGGAATTCGCCATAGACCAATCCTTGAAAATATATTCGGGAGGATTAGGTTTTCTCGCTGGTTCGCACATGAGAAGTGCCTATGATTTGAAGCAAAATGTTATTGGGATTGGTATATTGTGGAAAAAAGGTTATTATGACCAATACAAAAAAGAAGACCTATCGATGGGCGTTCTTTTCCAAGAAAAAATATACCATTTCTTGGAAGAAACTAATTTAAAATTTACCATAAAAATCAATAATGCCGATGTTTGGGTAACCGCTTATTATTTGAATCCGAAAACTTTTGGCACTGTTCCAATGTTTTTTCTTTCAACTGATTTGCCGGAAAACGATTATTTAGCAAAATCGACGACTTTCCGTTTGTATGATTCCGACCCAATTGCGAAAATTGCACAAACTATGGTTTTAGGCCTTGGTGGTGCCAAATTATTGGAAGCGCTGGATTATGATCCTGATGTTTATCACTTAAACGAGGCGCACGCTGTATCTTGTGTTTTTCATTTGTACAATAAATTCAAAAGCGTGGAAGCTATTCGAGAAAAAATGGTTTTTACCACACATACACCTGAAGAAGCTGGAAACGAAAAGCATAATATTCACCTATTGGAATCATTGAGTTTCTTTGATGGAATTCCATTGGAAAAAGTGCGTGAAATCACCGGAATTTGGGATGACACTTTCAATCATACTTTGGTTGGACTTCGATTGAGTCATATTGCTAATGGCGTTTCAAAACTACACGGAGAAGTTTCTCGTGATATGTGGAAAGATTATCCTGGAATTTGCCCGATTATTCATATTACCAATGCTCAAAACAAGAAATATTGGGCTGATGCTTGGTTAGATGAAGCCTTTCAAAACAAGGACAGAGAAGCGTTAATCAAAAGAAAAACGAGATTAAAAGCAAAGCTTTTTGATGTGGTTGCTGATCAAACCGGAAAATTATTTGACCCTACGATTTTTACCATTGTTTGGGCAAGACGTTTCGCTGGTTACAAACGACCTGATTTAATCACAAAAGATTATAATCGTTTCATTAAATTATTAGAAAACATAGACAAACCGGTACAAATTATTTTTGCAGGTAAACCTTATCCGATGGATTATGGTGCAATTCATAACTTTGATAATCTCACTCATATCAGTAAAAATATCAAAAATATGGCAGTTCTTACAGGACACGAATTGAAATTATCGCGTCAGTTGAAAGAAGGTGCCGATGTTTGGTTGAACAATCCAAGAGTTACCAGAGAAGCTTCAGGAACTTCGGGAATGACGGCAGCTATGAATGGAGCAGTTAATTTTTCGACAAATGATGGCTGGGTTCGGGAATTTAAAGATTTGAACAAAACCCAAAATTCTTTCGTTTTGCCAATTGTAGATCATAATTTACCAACCTATTTGCAGGATGATATGGATTTGAATAATCTTTACGAAATGCTTGAAAATGAAATTCTTCCATTATATTATGACACACCAAAAAAATGGTGGGATTTGGTTGAAACTAGTATGAAACAAGTGGTTCCTTATTTTGATTCTGCTAGAATGGTGGATGAATATTACAAGAAATTGTATAAGTAAAAGACCAATTTAATGAAATTTCAGACCTAACAGGTTTTAATAATCTGTTAGGTCTTTTTTTTATAATGAATTCCAAAATCATAAAAATGAAGGATACGAAAGACAAATCAGTTGCTGTTCATTTACTTTAATTAACATATCGAATATAGCTTGGTTCTTCATAATTCATTAGGATTATAAATGTAAATTCATTTTATTTGATATCGAAAATTCTAATCTACCTCAAAAATTTACAAATGACTTATTCCATTCAAGAAATAAACGAAGTACTAAAAGGTATTATTATAGGCGAAACTTCGGTAAAAATAACTGCACCAGAACAATTGGAACTTGCAAATACTTCCGAAATTTCATTTATTGGAAACAAAAAATACGAAAAATATTGGGAAACTTCTAAAGCGTGTGCTGCTGTTGTCAACGAAAATATTTCGATTGAACCAGGAGAAAACAGAGCTTTTATCATAGTACAAAATGCCGATTTGGCCATGTCGCAAGTGTTAGAACTTTTTGCTCCACCTACTCCATTATTCCATACGGAAATTCATCCCAACGCTATTATCGATGCCACTGCGATTATAGCAAACGGAACGAGAATTGGTGCTGGATGTTATATTGGCCCGAAGGTTCAACTAGGCGAAAACGTTACTATTTATCCCAATGTTACCATTCTTGATGAATGCACTATTGGAAAAAACACCATCATCTGGTCAGGTGCCGTAGTTCGAGAGCGTTGTCATATTGGTAATGATTGTATTATTCATCCCAATGCCACTATTGGAGCCGATGGTTTTGGATTTCGTCCCTGTCCTGAAAGAGGATTGGTCAAAATTCCACAAATTGGGAATGTGATAATTGGTAATGGAGTTGAAATTGGTGCGAATTCTTGTATTGATAGAGGAAAATTTAGTTCTACTGTTTTAGGAGACGGTTGCAAAATTGATAATTTAGTACAAATTGGTCATAATAGTCGATTAGGGAAATTTTGCATTATGGCAGGAAATTCTGGATTGGCAGGTTCAGTAACTTTAGGTAATGGCGTTATCATTGGCGGAAGTGCCTCGATAAAAGACCATACCACGATAGGTGATGGAGCTATTGTTGGTGCGGGTTCTGGAGTTGTAAGCGATATTTCAGCTGGAAAAACGATGCTGGGTTATCCAGCTGTTGAAGCGAGAGATGCTCTAAAACAATGGGCCATTTTGAAACGATTGGTCAACGAATCCAAGAAATAAATAAAATAGTTTACTAAAAATAATCGCAGATTTTAAATTAGACTATAATTTTCAAATCTGCGATTTTTAATGTTGCAATGATTTTAACTTTTTTCATTTGCTAAAAAACTTGTCTTTTGCATCCACTTTTTGCCTTTTTTTCGTTCCGTAGCCCAGCTATGCAACTTAAAAAAGACTTCAATTGGCTACAAAATCCTAAATTTTAGCTTCGCTCAGTTCGGCAAAGGCCTCGGGTCGCTAAAATGCAAAAAAAATTAAATCACTTCATTAATTATTTACCTGATTTCCAAGTATTATTACCTTCATTACAATCTGGAAAAACGTGGTCGGGGTCAATAACGATACTTTCAATTTCTTCGGTAGAATTGTGTTTGACGGTCCAATCTACATTCTTTTGCCAAATTTCTACAGGCAATTTGATTCGAGTTATTTTTCCACTCTTTGTTTTAATGTCCATAATTACGGGCATTGCCATTTTTTCGAAATTTTCGATGGCGATCAAAGCTCCTAACTTTGGATTATTATCAACATAGTTAACCGAATTAATTCCTTGATCGAAACGCCAATTATTGACGAACCAAGCACGCCAAAACCAACTTAAATCTTCACCTGCAGCATTTTCCACGGTTCGAAAAAAGTCATCTGGAGCTGGATGCTTATACGCCCAACGCTGTACATAGGTTCTAAAAGCAAAATCAAATCGTTCTGGCCCCAAAATCTGTTCACGCAAAATTTGCAATCCTGCTCCTGGTTTTGAATATCCTAATGTCCCAATATTTCTTTCTTTCATATTATCTGGGGAACTCATTATTGCTTCCAACTTTGGGTTCGTATATCTTTCTGCAAGAACATGCAAATCGGCGGTTTTTTCTTTGTATTCTCCTTTATTAAAATCTACAGAACTTAAGGAATTAATAAAAGTATTAAATCCTTCATCCATCCAGGCAAATAAGCGTTCGTTAGACCCCACAATCATAGGAAACCAAATATGCCCAAATTCGTGATCTGTAACTCCCCATAAATCAGCATTTTTGTCTTTGTAACTACAAAAAACAATTCCCGGATATTCCATTCCACCGACAATTCCTGCCACATTTATAGCGGTAGGATAAGGATATTCGAACCATCTTTTTGAATAATTTTCGATAGAAGTTTTAGTATATTCCGTAGATCGACCCCAAGCCGAATTTCCATCACTTTCTATAGGATAAGCAGAAATTGCCATTGCTTTTTTTCCACTCGGCAAATTTATTTTTGAAGCATCTAAAATAAATGCTGGCGAAGATGCCCACGAAACATCGCGAGCGTTTTTAATTTTGAAATGCCAAGTTTTATTTGAGTTTGATATAGCGTTGGCAGTGTTTTTTACGTCTTCGGCAGAACGTAGTACAATCGTTTGATCACTTCTAGAGGCTTGCGCCCAACGTTTCTGCTGTTCCGTTGAATAGACTTCATTAGAATTAATCAATTCGCCTGAGCAAACCACAAAATGATTGGAAGGCACGGTAATATTCACATCAAAATCGCCGTATTCCAAATAAAATTCTGAAGCACCCTGATAAGCATTAGTATTCCATCCTTGAATATCATCATAAACACACATTCTAGGATACCATTGTGCTACTGTAAAAATCTTGCCGTATTTTGTTCCTAATATTCCCATTCGATCTGAACCTTCATTTGGAGAAATAAAAGAAAAATCAACTTTAATTTTCACATTCCCTCCTTTTGAATTTAAATCTTGAGGTAGAAACACCTGCATTCTAGTATCATCAATTAAATATTTTACCTCTTTTTCAGTAGCAATTCCTTTATTTAAAACTAAAATTTTTACTGATGTAATTTTAAAACCTCCATCAAAAATTTGACCTTGAGCACCATTTCTGCTTCCCGACACAGGCACTACAGCATTTCCACGAGAATCACTTTTAAATAAATTCTGGTCTAAATTCATCCACAAAAAAGACAATTTATCGGGGCTATTATTGGTATAAGAAATAATACTGGTTCCGGAAATTTGATTGTTTTTCTCATCTAATTTTGCAGACAGCTGATAATCTGCTCTGTTTTGCCAATACTCAAATCCAGGCTGACCACTAGCAGAACGAGTGCTCGTTCCGTTTTTAGTATAAAAGAAAGGTGCAAAAGTTTCTTGGTAACTGTATTTAGAAGTCTGCTTTTTTGGAGTTTCCTGCGACCAAATATTCACTGTAACTACTAATAAAGCCAATTGAAGTAAGGCTTGCAAAGATTGATTTTTCATCATTTAAATTTATTGTTGCAAATTAATAAAAAATATACAAGCATTTCGATAGAACTGGGAATTTTAATTGAAATTCAATCGCATCCCCAACAATTCGGAATGAAAGGAGGTGTTTACTGCAAATAGTACCTTTAAGATTGCATACAAACAATGATGACGTCTCTTCTAACTTAAATCACAAATCAATACTAGTTAGTCAAAACGATTTTTACCATTGCTATGCTTTAGTAAGTAAATAATATAACTTTTAAAAATAGTTATGTAACAAAAATCTTTTGCTACAAGGCGACCTTTACACAGAAATAATTTAACTAAAAAATCTTATGAAAAAATTACTATTTCTGTGTATAGGTATCGCTTTTACCTTTACTTCTAGAGCACAAACTGAGGATAAAAAGTGGAATATAGGCTTGCACGCAGGTGTGACTCAATATAGCGGTGATTTAGGTCGCGATTGGTACAAAACCGATAATTCAATGTATGGTTTTGGTGGACTGTCGGTTTCTAGGTATTTGGGCAAATTATTTGATGTCAATGTACTGTTATCAAAAGGAACTCTTGGTTATCATAATGGCACAACTGCCGGTTTTAGATCTGACTTTAATGCGGCCTCGATTAATTTACGTTTCAATATTGTAGCTCCGGAATATATCATCAGACCGTATGTGTTTGCAGGCGCTGGAGCGATTCTATTTGATAGCCAACTTCATTTTCATAAAAAAAGGTATGATTATATGTTGCCATCAACAGGTGCGGGTATCAACATCCGACTTACGCCAGTTATCATGCTTAATCTGCAAGAAACATTTTTATTTTCAAACCACGATGGACGAGATGGCGTTGACAATGCTGGTGGTAAAATGAGCAAAAAAGATTCTTACGTGACGCATATGGCGGGCTTGACTTTCAATATGGGTAACTCGGTTGATACTGACCAAGATGGTGTATCAGACAAAAAAGACAAATGTCCTGACACTCCAGCTGGAGTTGTTGTAGATAAAATGGGTTGTCCACTGGATAAAGATGGAGATGGAGTTGCAGATTATCTAGACAATTGCCCAGACATTGCAGGGTCAAAAATGCTAAACGGTTGTCCTGACAAAGACAATGATGGAATTGAAGATTCAAAAGACCAGTGTCCAGATGTCGCAGGAACGGTTACGCTCAATGGTTGTCCTGATGCTGATATGGATGGTGTAGCCGATAAGGATGACAAATGTGCCAACACAACAATAGGCATCAAGGTGGACAGCAAAGGCTGCCCAATGGACAGTGATAAAGATGGTGTAACAGATGATTTAGATCGTTGTCCAGACGTGGCTGGAATTATGGCACTCAAAGGTTGTCCTGATACTGACGGAGATGGTATAGCAGATTTGGATGATAAATGTCCGAATGCTAAAGGAACTGCCGCAAACAATGGTTGCCCAGAAATCACGAAAGCTGATATTGTAAAAATAACCTACATCGGTAGCAAACTATTCTTTGAAAACAATTCAGATAAATTAAAAGTAGCTTCACTTTCGCAATTGGATGCACTAATCCTAATTTTAAACAAATATCCAGAAGCCAAACTAACGATTGAAGGACATACAGACAGTGTGGGTAAAGACGATTATAATATGACTTTGTCACAAAAACGTTCTGATTCTGTTAAAATGTATTTAATCAGTAAAGGAATTGACGAGGCTAGATTAACAGGTATTGGTTTTGGAGAAACGAAACCAGTTGCACCTAACACTACTGCCTTAGGTAAAGCTAAAAACCGTAGAGTAGAATTGAAAACTAATTATTAAATAGTTCCTTGTACAGTGTACTAAGAAGTGGTTGTCAAGAAATTGGCAACCATTTTTTTTGCGTTTGAACATAGTTGCTGATTTTATATTATTGATGGGATTTAAATCAATCTTATAAAATGCTGTTATTTTAAAATAAGGATTGTATTAAGCACGTTTATAACCAAAAAAATGTAGGTAACTTAAATCTCTTTGTTAACCCGCTACTTTAAGAAAGTATAAAATCAATTGTGATAAAAACAACCACCGTTGACACTTTATTTCATTCAGTGTAAAAAAACCGAAACCGCTGATGACCCATTGGATAAAATTATTTACCAATTTTTGCACCAATTTCTAAAAACGCCTTACTTTTACCTTTTCTATTAACAATTGAATTTTATTATTGTGATTAAAGACCAAATCATAAATACTATTGCAGCGCTAAAAAGTCATTCTTCCATCAATTATGGAATTAAAACAATGACAGAAGATTTTACCGAAAAACTCTTTTATACCTTGTTTGATGCCAAAGCACCTTTACCTCAAAGCATAGACGAGCTCGAAAAGCTATTTAAGGAAATTGCCAAAATTGCTTGCAAAAAACCCGAAGGAATATGCGAAGGAATTTGGGAACAATTTCTGGAAAAACTCCCTTCAGTTTTAGAAAAGTTGAATCAGGATGCCGCTTACATCTTAGAAAATGACCCAGCTTCGAATAGTATCGAAGAGGTTTATTTGGCGTATCCCGGATTTTATGCCATTGCTATTTACAGACTGAGTCACGAATTGTACTTGCTCGATATGTTGCTTTTTTCAAGACTAATGAGCGAATATGCCCATCGAATCACAGGAACCGATATTCACGCTGGCGCCGATATTGAGTCCCCATTTTTTATTGATCACGCCACCGGAATTGTTATTGGTGAAACCACCATCATCGAAAAACACGTAAAATTATACCAAGGTGTTACTTTGGGCGCTTTGAGTGTAAGCAAAGACATGAAAAGCACCAAAAGACATCCTACTGTCGAAAAAAATGTATGCATTTATGCCAATGCTACTATTTTGGGCGGAGAAACAATTATTGGAAAAAACAGCATTATTGGAGGAAATACTTGGATTACAAAATCGATTCCGCCAAAATCAATTGTAACCAATACCACTATCACAGAAGTAAAAATTAAAGAGCTAAAATAGAATGAATACGCAAGATATATTAAAACTCATTGGAAATACGCCGTTAGTCGAAGCACGAAATATTAATAAAAACAAGAACGTAAAACTGTTTTTAAAATTGGAAGGCAACAATCCTGGCGGCAGTTTAAAAGATCGTCCTGCATACAATATGATTGTTTCTGCATTAGAAAGAGGAGATATAAAAAAAGGAGACAAACTTATAGAAGCCACAAGCGGAAATACTGGCATTGCCTTGGCGATGATTGCCCAATTATTAAACATAGAAATTGAACTTATTCTTCCTGAAGATTCTACCAAAGAACGCACTCAAACGATGCGAGCTTATGGCGCAAAAGTAATTCTAACGCCTGCAAAAGAAGGCATAATTGGCTCACGAGATTATGCCGATAAAAAAGTAGCCGAAGGTGGTTATCTGATGCTCAACCAGTTTGCCAATGAGGACAATTGGAAAGCCCATTACAAAACTACAGGACCCGAAATTTGGAGAGACACTCACGGAACAGTTACTCATTTTGTTTCCGCAATGGGAACTACTGGAACTATAATTGGAACTTCGACTTATCTGAAAGAAAAAAATCCTAGTATCCAAATCGTCGGTGCACAACCAAGCGATGGTTCTCAAATTCCGGGAATCCGAAAATGGCCTAAGGAATATTTGCCCAAAATATTTGATGCGTCAAAAGTGGATACAATTATGGAAGTTTCTGAACAAGAAGCACGTGCCATGACCAAAAGATTAGCGCTCGAAGAAGGGGTTTTTGCAGGGATGAGCAGCGGAGGTTCGGTTACCGTTGCACTAAAACTGGCTGAGCAATTAGAATCTGGAGTTATTGTTGCGATTATTTGCGATCGAGGGGATCGCTATTTGTCTTCGGATTTATTTGACTAAATGCTATCAAAAATAAAAATAAAGAAAGACTTGAAATCTATTTTTCAGGTCTTTTGCAGTAATAAACAGATTCGAATGCAACAGAAAACAGCCCAGGACTGGCCGTATTTAAAAAAATACCAACAAGACAATTCCAAACTTCCCACCCTTACTCATGGACAAAAAAGAATCGTTTTTATGGGAGATTCGATAACCGAGTTTTGGTCTGAGATTTGTCCCGAGTTTTTCGCTGGAAAACCCTATATCAATCGTGGCATTAGCGGACAAACAACACCACAGATGCTGATTCGCTTTCGGGCTGACGTAATTGCTTTGAAACCCACGATTGTAGTGGTATTGGCTGGCGCCAATGATATTGCTGGAAATACTGGCCCTTCGACTTTAGAAATGATAACTGATAATCTCTTTTCAATGGCGGAATTGGCCAAAGTCCACCAGATCAAAGTAATTTTATGTTCTGTTCTACCAGCTGATGATTTTCCTTGGAGAACAGGTTCTTTTTCTGCCGATAAAATTTTGATGCTCAATACAATGATAAAGAAATACGCCGATGCCAATGGGATTCTGTATCTCGATTATTATTCTGCAATGGTAAATGACCAAAAAGGACTGAAAGCTATTTACTCTGAAGACGGAGTTCACCCGAATAAAGCAGGATATGAAGTGATGGGGGCGATTGTGGAAAAAGCAATAGTGGAAGTGCTTTTGCCAAAATAAAAAATGAACAATTATATTAAGTTCAACCCGGTGGGTGTAATTATTAAAAACGTCAGTTCGAGTGTTTTTTGTGAAGTAAAACGGAACAAAAAATGTATCGAGAACCGTTTTTAATGAAATTTTTCTTGTTCTCGATACGATTTTCTATCGAAAATCACTCGAACTGACGAAAAATTATTATCAAAAACTAATTACACCCAACGGGTTAAGTTCAGTAAGAAATTACTATAAATTATTTTACATATTAGATGTAACGTTATGGACTAATAAAAAGTAAAAATTAATAAGTTATGCGAAATCATTTTAACCTTGCATTGATTTTATTGCTAATAATTTCTTGTAATAAGATTGAAAACGGCAAAACTCTTGACAAAAAAGATATAGAGTATAATAAAAGTTTAAAACTACTTGAAGTCGACGAAACTCTATATGGTTTTTATAGCGAATTTAAAAACAGTGTTGCTGGCAATTTTTTCACAGACCAAAGAATCGCATCATACTGGATTGATGAAAGAAATTCCAAAAAAAACATAGTAAAATTTGCATATTATAATGAAATTATAAAAATTGACACTGTTTATAATGTAGGAGCAACTTACTGTCCTTATATGCTGGTTACTAAAGCCAACAACAGCACTTTTAAAGTTTATGTTGATGGAGATAAGAAGGAGATTATAGCTTTTTTTGAAGGTGCAATTCAAGAATGGAAAAAAAGCAATAACCAAAACAATACAAATCATAAAAAACATTAAAAATGAACTACAGAAAATTAGGCAAAACGAATTTCAATATCTCTGAAATAGCATTAGGAACTTGGCAGGTGGGTGGAAAATGGGGCTCGCCCTTCAATGACAAAACCGCAGACGAATTGATTAATACGGCTATTGATAATGGCGTGAATTTCATCGATACCGCGGATGTGTATGAAAATGGTTTGAGCGAAACCGCCGTTGGGAGAGTGGTTCGTTCTCGTTCCGAACGCATTTATGTTGCCACAAAATGTGGTCGTCACATCAATCCACACTTGAGTGACGGCTATCAACCGACGGTTTTACAACAATTTGTGGAAGACAGTTTGAAAAGAACTGGTCTTGAAACTTTGGATTTAATCCAATTGCATTGTCCGCCAACGGAAGTGTATTATCGTCCCGAAATCTTTGAATTGTTTGACCGTTTGAAAGAACAAGGAAAAATTCAAAACTTGGGCGTCAGTGTCGAAAAAGTGGAAGAAGGACTGAAAGCCATTGAATATCCAAATGTAACGACGGTTCAAATTATTTTCAATCTGTTCCGTCAGCGACCATCCGAATTATTTTTCAAGGAAGCGCAGAAAAAAGATGTAGGCATCATTGCCAGAGTGCCATTAGCCAGCGGACTTTTGACTGGATTATTTGATGCTAAAACTACTTTTGGAGCACAGGACCATAGAAATTTCAACCGAAACGGCGCTGCTTTTGACAAAGGAGAAACCTTCTCCGGAATTGACTACGAATTGGGTTTAAAAGCGGTGGGAGAATTAAAAAAATTATTTCCTGAAGCTACAAATTTGGCACCAATTGCCTTGCAATGGATTTTGACTTTCAATGAAATTAGTTGTATTATTCCAGGAGCTTCAAAAGCCAATCACGTAGAATCGAATTTATCAGTTTATGATTTACCAAAATTGACTCCTGAAAAAATTGCGGCAATGAATGCCATTTACGATAAATACATTAAGGCGGAAGTGCATCAATTGTGGTAATAAAATTTTAAAATGTTCAATAAATCCAAATTCAAAGAATGGTTCGATCGGTATAAATATGCCGAAATTGCAGCTACAACGTCAGCATTAGCCAGCTCGCAGTTTAGCAAAATTTTTGATGGATTGACCACAGCGTATTTAATAACATTTGCCGAATACGTTGCTTTTTATGGGGTTATTGTATTTATGGCATACCAACAAATAGTCAAAGTTAATCGGTTATTGGATAAAAAAACGGATATAAAAGAAATCCTTTTATTGATTCGAAATTTACTTTTAGAATTTGGTTATCCCGCCATACTAGACCTATTCTTTATTCGTCCGTTTTGCATGTATTGGATGCCTATTTTGACTGAAAATTATATAGTGGGAATCCTCCTTGGAAAAATTACTGCAGATTCTATTTTTTACGGTCTAGCTATCGTCAATTATGAATTGATTAAGCGAAATCGGGAATACTAAAGAATCGTTTCTAAATTAATCTCTGATAAATAATAACTTTTCAAAAATATTTCCCAATTTGGATTTATAAAACCATTCAAACCCTTATTTTTGCGATATGGGGAAGAAAAATACAGACAAGATCGTTTTTGATCATATAAAAGTCCTTGATGCAGGTGCAAAAGGCGTTTCGGTGGCAAAAGCCCCAGATGGAAAAGTGATTTTTATTCCTAATGTGGTTCCAGGTGACGTGGTTGATGTGCAGACTTTCAAAAAGCGCAAAGCCTATTACGAAGGAAAAGCAGTGAAATTTCACGAATATTCCGAACACAGAATTGAACCCATTTGCGAACATTTTGGTGTTTGTGGCGGCTGCAAATGGCAGAATATGAACTACAGCCAGCAATTGTACTACAAACAAAACGAGGTCAAAAATCATTTGCAACGCATTGGAAAAATAGAACTTCCCGAATTTGAACCGATTTTGGGTTCGGAAAAACAATTTTTTTACAGAAATAAAATGGAATTTTCGTTTTCGAACAGCCGTTGGCTAACCGAAAAAGAAATCGACAGC
>CAMBHH010000023.1 GCA_945866505.1 Flavobacterium psychrophilum | reverse complement strand
ACAACTCCACTCGTAACCATATCGGCAAGAGAATCTAATTGCAAGCCTAGCGGACCAGCTACATTGAACAACCGTGCAAAAAAACCATCGAAAAAATCTAGAAAAATACCAAGACTCACAAAATAAAAAGCCATTTCAAAATTCAACTTTGACGCAAAAACTAGGGCAATACAACCACAAAAAAGATTCAGTAACGTAATGATATTTGGTATGTGTCGTTTAACTTGCATTTTTAGATGTATTAGATTATCAAAGTTCACAAATTTAATATAATAAGTCAATCATAAGTGCGTTTTTAAAAGAGATTTAATTTTTACGAGTCTACAATTCTGAAAGGGTTGTTAAAAAAGAGATTAGCTCGGTAAAAAATTATATTTTTGGCAAAATTTAAAATGTCCTCGAGTCTGCAAACTAATTCATCTTGAAAAAAAACTTATTTTTCCTTCTCCTCTTGCTTTGCGCCAGTTCGCCTGCACAAACTCTAAGAAAATATTCAAACGAGTTTATGAATATTGGTGTGGATGCAGCCGCTTTAGGAATGGCAAACGCAACAACTGCCAGTACCAATGACGTGAATTCGGGTTATTGGAATCCAGCAGGATTGGTGCATTTAGAAGACCATCAATTGTCGTTGATGCATGCCAATTATTTTGCTAATATTGCCCAATACGATTATATCGCTTACGCCAATATTATTGATGACGAAAGTTCTTGGGGCATTTCCTTAATCCGTTTTGGGGTTGATGACATTATGAATACGACTGAATTAATTGACAGCCAAGGCAATATTGATTACAATCGCATTAGTTTATTTTCGACTGCTGATTATGGTGTTACTTTTTCCTATGCACGAAAACTGCAAGTCCCCGGATTTCAATATGGTATAAATGCCAAAGTGATTCATCGAATTATTGGAAAATTTGCCAGTTCTTGGGGTTTTGGATTTGATGCCGGCTTACAATTCGAAAAAAATGATTGGCAATTTGGTTTGATGTTACGAGATATTACAACTACGTATAACGTTTGGAGCATTAACGAAACCGAATATAAGAAGATTGCCAACGCTATTCCCGGACAAAACCAGGAATTGCCGGAAAGCACTGAGATTACAGCTCCAAAAGCACAATTGGGATTGTCTAAAAAGTTTATTATTCGATATGACTACAGTATTTTGGCTGCAGCCAATATCAATATGCAGTTTGCCAAGACAAACGATGTTTTTTCAACCGATTTTGTGAGTATTGATCCTGCTTTGGGTTTTGAATTTGGTTATACCGACTTGGTTTTCCTTCGAGCTGGTGTCGGAAATTTTCAAAACATTCAACAAATTGATAATACAGAAAAAGTAGGTTTTCAGCCCAATATCGGTTTAGGATTTAAATACAAAGGCATTCAAATTGACTATGCTTTGACTAATTTAGGCAATCAAAGTGCTGCTTTATACTCGAATATTTTTTCGGTAAAGGTAGATTTGGGACTTTTTAGAAATTAAAATCATTTAAAATGAAATCCTCTTCCTTAAAAAAAATAGTTTTATTCTTCTGTGTTATTATATCGATGAACAGCTTTGGACAAAATGTTTTATTGTCAAAAAATGCTCGTGCTAGCATACTTACTTGCGACACAGGCAACGAATCGTATTCACTTTTTGGACACACTGCTATTCGAATCACCGATTTAGAAAACAATCTCGATGTAGTATATAATTACGGCGCTTTTGATTTTGGAACTCCTAATTTTGTAGCAAAATTTGCAAAAGGCGACTTACAATATTTTGCTGTTGCCAATACTTTTTCGGACTTTATAAGTCAATATACGTTTGAGCAAAGAAGCGTTTTAGAACAGGAATTAATTATTCCGCTAGCGTATAAACAAAAATTATTCGATAATTTGACTGCCGTTTTAGCGTCAAGCGAAGGTTATTATACCTATAAATTTATTGATAAAAATTGTACTTCGATGGTTGTCGACATCCTAAACAAAACTTTAGGTTCCAAAATAATCACTGGGAATTTGAACACTGACAAAACCTACCGAAGTATTTTATTTCCCTATTTTGACAATTTCTTTTATGAAAAATTGGGTACCAGTATTATTTTTGGGACGAAAGTAGATGAATATAGTAATCATATCTTTCTGCCATTTGAACTTCATAAAAGTTTACAACAAACCCAGTTCAAAAATCAATTACTTTGTAAGAAAAGTATAAACTTGCTGCAATTCAAAAAAGAAGTGCCAAAATTATGGTGGAATAACATCTACACTTTACTACTTTTTCTTGGACTTATCCTAGTTTTAAATAAAAAATATATTGATGCATTTTATCTTACATTAATTGGTCTTTTAGGAGTATTCTTCGCTAGCGTTGGGTTTTATTCTTATCACAATGAACTGTCAAATAATTATAATACACTGTTGTTTAACCCAACGCTACTAATTTTGATTTATTTTATGGTCGTAAAAAACAAAAAATGGAGTATTAACCTAGCAATATTAAATATCATTTCAATCGGGGGCTATCTCCTAATTATGATTCATAAGGCTCATTTGATTATTGTACTACCGATTATAGTAACAAGCTTATTTATTTTGGCGAAAATCATCTACAAAAACAGCAAACGTATTCCGTTGGTTATTTGATTATTGCCCTCTGTAAAATAAAATAGTACTAAATGTCTTAATGGTAATATTTAGGTCCAAAAAGATACTTCGATGTTTAATGTAATACAAATCATATTGAAGTTTTATAAGACTATCCTCAATTGATTCACCATAGGAATAATTGACCTGTGCCCAACCAGTGAGTCCCGGTTTTATTACGTGACGAGTTTCATAAAAAGGCATAATTTCAGCAATTTCCTCAACAAAAAATGGTCTTTCTGGCCTTGGACCAATTACAGACATTTCCCCTTTTAAAATATTGACGAATTGCGGAATTTCATCAATTCTTGCTTTGCGCAAAAATTTTCCAAATGGTGTTACCCGAGTATCACTTGAAATCGAAAAAACAGCTCCGTCTTTCTCAGCATTTTTAATCATAGACCTAAACTTCAATATCTGAAATATTTTACCGTTTTTGCCAACTCGTTCTTGAGTGTAAAATAATTTTCCACGATTTCCGAGTGCATTACCAACTACTATAAACGGAATTAGTAGTAATCCAAAAGCAATACCGATAATGGAAAATATCGTTTCCATTATTCTAACATGCAATAAGTAAAACTGATTGTTATTGCTACGATTAAATAAGAAAAATTTATAAAAATCTCGAGTAATGTGATGAACAGGTATCCGCTGTGTTTTATCTTCATATACCTGCATATATTCGCGAATTGTCATCCCTGATTCCAACAAATGGAGCAATTGAACATATAAATCGGGAGTTACATCTTCGTTATTTTGTGAAGCAATAATAATTTCAAATAATTTATTTTTATTGACAAACGAGACCAAATCATCTATCAAAACATGTTGAAGACTTTGATATTGTGGAGCAGCATCATTAATATCGCCATCGTAGTTGACATACGCAATAACTCTATAGTGAGGATCTGAATTTTCTAAATCAGTAACCAATTCTTCTAATTCATTGCCATTGCATACCAAAAGCACATTTTGAACAAATCGATTTGACGCCAAAAATTTTACGTAAAAAATTCTCCATAAAATTAGGGCAAAAAGTATTGTCAAATAAAATACTATTATTTGTAGTCGGTTTTTAGGTAATTCCGCCGATAAAACCGGAGTGAATAAATAAAATATTAAAGTAGAAGAAGCCGTTAAAATTGCACTTTTCAATACTTGATATTGGTTACTAGCAACTTGTAGATTATACATTTCAAAAACCGTTCCTAAGCTAGTAACGTAAATAGCGATTAATATCAAATAATAGTTATATTTTATTGAATCTTTTAAATATTTCAAATCCAAAAAATGCCCGACCAAATATAATGCTCCCAAAACAAAAACTACATCAAATACCTTCAGCAAAACTTTTCGCTCAGAGACTTGAAAATGTATTTTTTTGTTTTTATTCATTACTTCCTTTATTTGACTATTGAAGACCACAAATCTACACAAACATTCAGTAAAATCATTAAGATAGAACTATAACTAATAAAAATTTAATACTAAATATAAATACTTCTAAAAAATTAAGTAGGTTCTACCTGTCTAGCATCTTCTTTTTTTGGCGTTGCAACTAAATATACATTAAACAAAGACAATGAGTATACAAAAGCCGGAGCTGCTGTACGCATGGCAGCATGATTAATTGTAAAAAACCAAAACGCAACAAAACACAGCAAATACATATTAAACTTGTTATCTATATACAGAAAAAGTGGCGTAAAAAACAATATTAGTAAACCAAATATACCTAAAGTCCCGTGCTCTGCTAACATCCTTGTAATTTCATCGTGTGACAAAGTTGAAACTCCTGTTTTTTCAAAACGAACCTCTACTCCTTTTCCTACACCAACACCAAAAATGGGATTATCTAAAAAAGCGTCGATTTCTCCTAGTGCAACTTCTTCCCTTCCTGTAAATTTACTTTCTTTTACCCTTCCAGAGGCATCTTGATTAGCATAACGCTTGTCTATTAGGCCTCGAGTCTGAAAAGAGGTATATGTCCAAGTTGCAATCATTGCTATTGCTAACAAAACTATTAAATAGTTAAGTTTTGTCCTTCCTGTAAAATTTGACTTTGTGTATAGAAAAAATAATAACAAAATAATCATCAAAAATCCTGTTATCATTCCCCCTCTTGAAAAAGTAATAATACCGCGATAACTAATATTCAACGCAATTATTAAATTTAAGATGACCATAAATTTTGTTTTCGATTCCAAAATAATTCTAGAAAAAAAAATAAACATACCCAAACCTAATACAGTAGCAACCTGATTAGGACCAAAACCTCCCGAAGTTTCAAAATTTGATTGTGTACTCGTAATAGTATCGCGAATATTTGGGGTGTAAAATGAAAGATATGTCATGCAAGAAACAATAGGCAAACCAATACAAAGCAATATAGAATTCATTTGATCAATTAGAATTTTACGCTTATAAGTATAGAGTGAAGATACGGCCAGACAAGCAGGACCTGAAATATTAAAAGCAATAGCGTTTTTAATATCAGTATCAAAATTCAAAACAAATGTAGAGAGGACAACCCCAGGAATCAGTAATATTATAAAAACCCAGTATGGAGTGGCACTTTTTGAAAATCCGCTAAAATACATACCAATAAAGATAAAAATCATCACTTCATATTTTGAAATTTCATACAATGGATTTCCACCTGTCATCCTCAAAAAAACCTCACTTCCAACAACATAAGCAGCAGCCATCAAGGCCTCTTGATTCTTATTCTGATTCTTAATTATATATAAAGGAGCCAAAATAAGTATAGCATAACCATATACTTGTGAAAGAAATGGAAATAAAAAAACCAAGAAACCTATTCCGACGTGGAATAGAATTAAATTGAGATAAAAGATTTCATTTTTGGTCATTTGATACTATTTTAACCATTTCAAATACAAATCTATAACGGCTTCTTCTGAATAATAATTTGCTACTGTTTTTTCAAGCTTATTTCCAAAATCGGCACCTAATGTATCGTTTTCAATTAATTTTACTAATGCATCATAAAATAATGGTATTGAACTTGTTTCAATTACAAAACCATTTATTCCGTCCTGAACAACTAAAGGTATTTCACCTACCTTAGTCACAACAACTGGCTTTTTATGCAAGCCGTATTCAAGTAAAGCAACGGGCAAACCTTCTGATTGCGAAGTTAAAATTCCTATTGCCGCTTGCTCAAGAATGTTTTCTATATCATTTCTCGAACCGTAAACAAAAACGGTATTTTCCAAATTAAATTCTAAAATCAAAGATTTTACTTGATTAGAATATTCATCATCAAAATCTTTTCCAACCAAATGAAATGTCCAAGCTGGATGCGATAGCTTAATTTTTTTGGCTACTTCCAACAATAAAAAATGATTCTTCTGAACTCGCAAATTAGCCAAAGATACTATTCGTTTTCCTTGCATTCCTTGCAAAATTGTTTGTTTGGAAATTTTAGTCTGAATAGATGGGAAATTAGGCAAATAAACAACATTTTTAAACTTTAGTTTCTGTTCAGCCCAAATTTTTAATTTTTTATTTACAGATATAATTCCATTAAAAAATGAAAGAACAAATTTTAATATTAAAAATGGTCTTTTACTCAAAAACTCGCTGTCGCCATAATGATCATGCCAAATTAATTTTACTGTTGGATACGTAATTTTCAAAAGAAAAGCTAAAAAAAAAGATGTACTATGTGCATGAATTACTTCTACTTTATTAGCTACAACAAATTTTCGAAATTTGAAAACCGACTGCAAATCAAGAGCTCTTTTCTTACTCAAAAAAAGATAAGATACATTTTTATTGATTTGACTCCGAAGCGGTCCCTCTTTTCGACTTACTATCAAACCCGAAAATTGGATTCTATTCGCGAGTGCATTGGCATAATTTACTGCCATTCGCTCTGCTCCTCCGCCTTCAAGAGAATCTATAATTTGAAGTATTCTCATTATTGCAACATTTTTTTTATCTCCATTTCGAAAATATCTAAAGTATATTGCCTAGACCAACCACTCGCTTTTCGGCTCATCTTTTTATAAAGGATTTCATCTTTCAAAAGAGTTTCCAATTGACAAACATCTTTCTCCAAATCTAATGCAATCAAAATGCCTCTGTCACCATAATCAAGCATAAATGGCACACAAGAAACTTGAGTAGCAACAGGGACACAGCCCCAAAACATACCCTCGGCAATTGCTTTCGGCCAGCCTTCGCTTTCAGAAGGTAAAATAGCGAAATGACTTTTTTCATAGGCTTTTTTGACACCATCCTGTGTTTGATTTCCTTTTAGCGAAACAACATTGTCTAAATTATTTTGATTGATATAGTTTTCCAATTTTTTTCTTTCAACGCCTTCTCCATAGAATTCTAGGGCAACATTGTATCCCTTTTTATGCAACATTTCAACTAATTGGATAGCGTAAAAAGGTCGCTTCCCCGAAACCAAAGCGCCGACAAAAATAAAACAAATTTGGCCTTTGCAATTCTTTTGAATAATTGGTGATTTTTCAGATTCGTGATATGTAGCTGTAAAGAAAGGCTTTATGTTTTTGGAACTTCCCTCCCATTCACCGTAAACCAAAACCTGCATATTCCGCGTGAAAAAAGTAGAACTCAATATCCATTTTTGAAAACGATACGTTAAAGGCTGCTTCGACTTTGGGTCCCAATTTCCTGCATATTTAGCGGTTTTGGTTTTATTTGGAAATAAAATCTGAACCATACTTCCTAGTAAACCAATATTCCCAGGGCATCTCAAATGAATATGATCGGCTTTTTGCATTGCCGTAAAAATCTTCCAGATGATTTTTGGAATTCTAAAAATTGTATTAAAAATTGCCTTTATGCTTAAGATATCAAAACTTTCGATGGCAACAAAATTAAAATTTCTATGCTCGTAATTGATTTCAATAGGACTTTTTTGTGATTTAGATTTTGGGGCTACAACAAGCAATTTATCGGCGTATTTTGCCCAAACATTTATTTCGCGAACATAAGGTGCATATGCGAAATATTGGTTTTGATCCAGAATATGCGGCACATGTGTGATGATGGCAAAAGTCATTATAAAGTAGTAAGTTGCAATTAAAATTTATTGCCGTAAATGTATTACTAAATATAATCAATATCAACATCAATACTCAAATTTTACAGCCAAAAGTATTTAATAAAAGTTTCGATACGATTATGAAACCTTGAAAAACTATAAAAAAACTACCTCTAATCAAAGAGTAACAAATGTTAACAAAATAGATTTTCAAAAACCATAATTAATTGTATTTTTACCGTTCAAAATTTAGATAAATAAATGGGCAAAATCATTGCGATTGCTAATCAAAAAGGTGGTGTTGGAAAGACTACAACTTCAGTAAATCTTGCAGCATCACTAGGTGTTTTAGAAAAAAAAGTATTATTAATTGATGCTGATCCTCAGGCAAATGCTAGTTCAGGGTTAGGAATTGATGTCAACACGGTAGAAATTGGAACATATCAGATTATAGAACATAGCAATTATCCAAAAGAAGCTGTGGTTAAATGTTCTGCCCCAAATGTTGATGTGATTCCTTCTCATATTGACCTTGTGGCTATCGAAATTGAATTAGTTGATAAACCTGAAAGAGAATATATGCTCAAAAAAGCGTTGGGAAGCATAAGGGAAGATTATGATTATATCATTATAGATTGTGCTCCATCGCTAGGATTGCTCACATTAAACGCTTTGACCGCCTCCGATTCCGTTATTATTCCTATTCAATGTGAATATTTTGCACTCGAAGGTTTGGGAAAATTATTAAATACCATAAAAAGTATTCAAAAAATTCATAATCCAGATTTAGACATAGAAGGATTGCTTTTGACAATGTTTGACTCCAGATTGCGTTTGTCCAATCAAGTGGTCGAAGAGGTTCAGAAACATTTTAACGATATGGTTTTTGAAACTATTATTCAGAGAAATGTGAAGTTGAGCGAAGCACCAAGTTTTGGCGAAAGCATTATAAACTATGATGCAACGAGCAAAGGAGCAAATAATTACCTGCAATTAGCTCACGAAATTATAAAGAAAAACAGCAAATAATTTTTATGGCACAAGCACTAAAAAAACAAGCCTTAGGAAGAGGATTATCGGCATTATTGAAAGATCCGGAAAACGACATAAAATCAGTAAATGATAAAAATGCAGATAAAGTTGTAGGCAATATTATTGAGCTTGAAATTGACGCGATAGAAATCAATCCGTTTCAGCCAAGAAGTAATTTCAACGAAGAATCATTGAGAGAGTTAGCAGCTTCTATCAAAGAATTAGGTGTAATTCAACCCATTACCGTTCGAAAACTAGAGTTCAATAAATACCAACTAATTTCTGGTGAACGACGTCTTCGCGCTTCAACTTTAGTCGGATCAACAACCGTTCCTGCTTATATTCGAATTGCAAACGACAACGAATCCTTGATTATGGCATTAGTTGAAAACATTCAACGCCACGATTTAGATCCAATAGAAATTGCACTTTCCTATCAAAGATTAATTGACGAAATTCAGTTAACACAGGAGCAAATGAGTGAACGTGTTGGAAAAAAACGTTCTACAATTGCCAATTATTTAAGACTTTTGAAATTAGATCCGATCATTCAAACTGGAATCAGAGATGGTTTTATTAGTATGGGTCACGGTAGAGCAATAATTAATATTGAAAATCATGACATTCAAGCCGATATTTACCAAAAAATCGTAAGTCAGAATCTATCGGTTCGAGATACAGAAACAGTGGTAAAAAATTACCAAGAAAGCTTAAAACCAAAACCTACCTCCAAAGCAAAAATAACTTCTTTTGAAATTAACTCGGTGCAAAAAACTAGCTTCAATTCTTTTTTTGGAACCAAAGTTGATGTTAAAGTGGTTAGTAATGGCAAAGGAAAAATCACCATCCCCTTTCATTCTGAAGAAGATTTCAACAGAATTATTAAACTAATAGAAGGGTAGTGAATAAAATTTATTTCATAGTTCTAATCCTTATTGCAATAGGAAACACTCCTGTTTTTTCACAAGCAAAAACTAAAGCAGTAGTAATTGCAAAAGACACTTTGAAATCGAATGACATAGACCCATTAACCCCAGCTAAGGCTGCTTTTTATTCGGCTATTCTTCCTGGTTTAGGGCAAGCGTATAACAAAAAATACTGGAAAATCCCTATTGTTTACGGCGCGATTGGAGTTAGTATGTATTATTATATTGACAGCAATCAAAAATACAATCAATATAGAGATGCATACAAACGACGTTTAGAAGGCTATACCGACGACAAATTTAGTTATTATGACAACGATAGATTAATTGCTGCCCAGAAATTTTATCAACGAAATCGAGATTTATCTGCTTTATTCGTAGTTGGTTTTTATGTATTGAATATTGTTGATGCCAATGTTGATGCTGCTTTAATACAATTTAATGTAAATGAAAATTTATCTGTAAGACCAGATATTTATAGGAATGATGTAACATATAAAGCTAATGTTGGACTAACGTTTAATTATAATTTTTAAACCCACAAATCCCTAAAAGGGAAATAAACCATAAATTTACAACGGATGAAAATTGCACTTTTAGGATATGGAAAAATGGGACAAACCATCGAAAGAATTGCTCTAGAAAGAGGTCACGAAATTGTTTTGAAAAAAGACGAATTCAACACCTATGAAGGACTTTCTAATGCCGATGTTGCCATAGATTTTAGCATTCCAGCAGTTGCTGCAGAAAATATTTCAAGCTGTTTTTATGCCAATGTTCCGGTGATTTCAGGAACCACAGGATGGTTAGACCGTTATGAAGAAATCGCAACACTTTGCGAGCAAAAGAAAGGTGCTTTTATTTCTAGTTCCAATTTTAGTTTGGGTGTCAATCTTTTCTTTGAAGTCAATGAATATTTGGCGAAGATAATGTCGAAGTTTGATTCCTATTCAGTAGAAATGGAAGAAATCCATCATACTCAAAAACTAGATGCGCCTAGCGGAACCGCAATTTCATTGGCAAAAGGAGTTATCGAAAATAGCGAGTACATGAGTTGGACATTGGATGAGGCAAAAGAAAATCAGATTCACATTGAAGCCAAAAGAATTGGGGATGTTCCAGGAACACATATTGTATCTTACAATTCCGACATTGACACCATCGAAATAAAACATACTGCCCACAACCGAGATGGTTTTGCCCTTGGAGCCGTAATTGCAGCCGAATGGATTATTGGAAAACAAGGGATTTTTAAAATGAGAGATGTACTTGAATTAAATTCCAAATAAAAAAATTCCAAATTCCAAAATTAGTGTAATCAACTTTTAAATTTAAAATTTCAACAGAAATCTAAAATCTAACCCGAGCGTCAGCGAACTGGCGCAGCAAATCTAAAATCTAAAATATTATGACAGCATATCCATGGTTTGTATTTTTCTTACTAGTACAAATAATTCACTTTTTAGGAACTTGGAAAATTTATGAAGCAGCCGGCAGAAAACGTTGGGAAGCTGCTATTCCAGTGTATAACGCCATCGTTTTGATGAAAATTATTGGTCGCCCAACGTGGTGGACCGTTTTGCTTTTCATTCCAATCATTAACCTAATAATGTTTCCTGTTATTTGGGTTGAAACCTTGAGAAGCTTTGGAAAGCGATCTTCTTTAGATACTTTTTTGGGAATTGTAACTTTGGGTTTATACATTTATTACATCAATTACACCCAACCATTAAATTACATATCTGATCGAAGTTTGAACCCCGAAAACAAAGCAGCAGATACTGTAAGTTCATTACTTTTTGCCATCATTGTTGCTACATTTGTGCATACCTATTTCATTCAACCCTACACTATTCCAACTTCGTCTTTAGAAAAATCTCTATTAGTTGGTGACTTTTTGTTTGTAAGTAAAATGAATTACGGAGCAAGAGTTCCTATGACTTCGGTGGCTTTGCCAATGGTTCACGATTCGATACCGTTAACAAAAATGAAATCCTATTTAAACTGGCCACAAATACCTTATTTAAGAATACCTTCCTTTCAGAAAATTGCTAAAAACGACATTGTGGTTTTCAATTGGCCTGTTGATACTGTTTATCGATTTTTTGATAAATCAGGTAGAAAAGCGGTTCTAAAACCCATTGACAAAAAATCGAATTATGTAAAAAGATGTCAAGGAACTCCGGGAGATAATTTAGAAATAAAAGATGGTTTTGTTTACATAGACGGTAAACCTTTGGTGCTACCCGAAAGAGCAAAATCGCAATACGAACACACTGTTTATGCTGCAAAAGGCGTTTCAAGTGAAGTTTTATTGACGACTGGTTCAACCGAATTTAATAGAGTTTACATTTTGAAACCAAATAGTGAGGAGCAAATAAATGCTGTTCAACCGTACATTTTGAACGCTACTCAAAACCCAGACAAATCATTTACTGTAATGACTAGTTTTACGGGAATTCCGTTGAAAGTCATTGAAAGTTCTGGTATTTATGCTCAAGAAGTTTACGAAGCCAAAAACGATGTGAATCTAACTTTGAAAGCCGCCGAAGAATTGAGAAAAAATCCATCCATAGATTCTGTCATTCGATTTATTGCTAAAAAAACAGAAAAATTTGACACCGGTATTTTTCCGCACAATACCAATTGGACAGTTGATAATTTTGGCCCAATCACAATTCCTTCAGCCGGAAAAACAGTACAGTTAAATCAACAAAACGTACCACTTTACAGAAGAATAATTGTAAATTATGAAGGCAATACATTAGAAAACAATGGTCAAACTATTAAAATCAACGGAGAAATTGCAAAATCTTACACTTTCAAACAAAATTATTATTGGATGATGGGAGACAATCGTCATCGCTCTGAAGATAGCCGTTATTGGGGTTTTGTTCCCGAAGATCACATCGTTGGAAAGCCTGTTTTTATCTGGATGAGTTGGGATACCAATGGCAAAGGATTGGGTAAAATCCGTTGGGAACGATTATTTACGACAGTTGGTGGTGATGGGCAACCTCAATCTTATTTTCAATTTTTCTTGATTGCGCTAGTTGCTTTTTTTGTAGGTGAGTATTTCTGGAAAAAGAGAAAAAGCCCCCCAACCCCCTAAGGGGGAGTTTTATCAGAAGAGAAACTTTCTTTACGTTAAATCAAAAAATGTCAATTTTAGAAATATAATAAAATGATTCATTCCAATACTTTCGAGGAATTCCCCTTTCGGGGGCTAGGGGGCTTATTCCATCCCTCCTATTTCCCTTCGATTAGTCATTGTGTAAAGATGGCTCAATATGATAAAATTGTGTTTGAAATGGAAGACAATTTCCAAAAACAAACGAATCGCAATCGAACTTATATTTACAGTCCCAACGGAATTCAATTGCTAAATATTCCTGTAAAGCATTCTAAAGAATCGCACCAAAAAACAAAAGAAATCAGAATCGAAAATGATTTCAATTGGCAAAAACAGCATTTCAAATCCCTAGAAGCCGCATATAGAACTTCGCCATTCTTTGAGTTTTTTGAGGATGAAATTCGCCCCATTTTCGAAAAGAAACATCATTTTTTGATGGATCTAAATTTTGAAACCATAGAATTTGTCACAAAATGTCTCCGATTAAAATTGGATTATGAGAAGACAACAGAATATTTTCACGAAGTAAATTCAAATGCTATTATAGATTTCAGAACTTTGGTTGATGGAAAAAAAGATCAATCCCAATTCGAAAGCTATACTCAAGTTTTTGATGATAAACATGGATTTTTGAGCAATTTAAGCGTTTTGGATTTAATCTTTAACGAAGGGAAATACGCTTTGGAGTATTTGAAAAGTCAGAAGTGGTAAATCAAATAAAATAGATTTTATCTATTCCATCGAAAGTCTGACCATAATTGCATAATGATCTGAATTATCGAAATCAGAAAAACTTTCAAATTTTTTGACCAACATCGTTTCATCAGCAAAAATATAGTCGATTCTTGCAGGGTAATGTCGAAACTTGTAAGTCGCCCCAAAACCAATACCCGCTTCTTCAAAACTATCTTTCAATCCGCCTTTTATATTTCGATAGACATACGAAAAGGCACTGTTATTCATATCACCACAAATAATGATGGGATATGGACATTCCTTTTTACTTTCCTTTATAATCTCAGCTTGTTGCTGTTGTTTCTTGAATGCTATACTAATTCTATTGAAAAGTTTTTGTGATTTGCCTTGATCAATAGCCTCTATATTTTGGTCAATTTCAGTAACATCTGGAGTTATTTTTATAGACTCAAGATGCATATTATAAACTCTAATAATATCTTTTCCTTTTTTGATATCGGCAAAAATGACATTATTATTAGAGTGTGGAAACGCAATATTCCCTTGATTTATAAGTGGAAATTTAGAAAAAATAGCTTGACCTGTTTTAATTTGATTTCCATCTATATAAATATAACGATGTGGATACAATTTCAAATCGATATTGGAATAATTGGAATACTCTTGAATGCACAATATATCAGGATTTTTTTCATTGATAAAAGTTAAAATATCATCAGGAACATCATCTCTATCCAACCATTTGAATACGTTCAATAACCGAACATTATAACTCATTATGGTAAAATCCTTATCGTCCTCGGGATATTCTTTAGCCGAAAATTTATAGAATTTATTGATAAAAGTGATTCCCATCATTAGTACCAAACCCGATAAAATCATTCTCTTCTTGAATTGAAATCCCCAATACAAAAAAAATAAGCCATTTAAAATAAAAAAAAATGGCATAAACAAGGTAAAAACCGAAAGCAAAGGGAAAAGTTTTGGAGCCAAAAATGGTAAAAGATAGGCAACGAATGTCGATACAGTAAGAACTATATTCAAAAAAAACATTAGTTTGTTAAACCAAGAAAGGTTTTTCATTTCCTATTTTGTTTATGGTTTATGGTTTATAGTTTGTTGTTGAACCAAAAACAACAAACTGTAAAACATAAACTTTTTATTTTCCTACTTTAAACAAAAATTCTTTTTCTTCTTTTGTCAAACAATCATAGCCAGAACGACTGATTTTATCTAAAATTTCATCGATTTGCTGTTGAGTTTTATCCTTGATAACAATCTTTGAAGCCGCGTTTTCAATAGGTTTTTTATAATTTCTATGCACCTTTTTGAAAGGAGCGGATGACTTTTTTGTGAACAAATTAACAAAAAAATCGAATAGGTTTGAAACAATTGTACTCAAATCGGTTCCGTTTTGGAGTAATTTAATAAAAATAAAACCAAAAAAAGCTCCAGCCAAATGAGCAATATGCCCGCCCGTGTTTCCATTGCCAATTTGCATTATATCAACGATAACAATGGTAAAAATGGTTATGTGCCAAAGTTTAACATTACCAATAATCAACAATCTCACATTCATTAAGGGTTGATACGTTGTGGTGGCAACTAAAATCGCCATAATCGCTCCCGATGCACCCACAATTGGTGAAACAATATTCATTAAATAAAAAGTAAAAACAAAAACTACTCCAGAAAAAATAGCTGCCAGCAGATACAATCCCAATAACTGTTTCTGATTGAAAAAGGTTAGAAACAATTGGCTAGAAAAATTCAAAAGTATCATATTGAAAAGAATATGAAAAACGTCAGAGTGAAAAAAGGAATAGCTAATGATTGACCAAGGTTTCCACAATAAATCCATTGGATTCGAAGATAAACTAACATATTGAAGAAAATCGATATTGATGTTCACAAATCGCAACAATCCAAAAATCACAAAAGAAATTACAAAGCAAGCAATATTCAAGTAGATTAACCTTTGGGTTGTTCCACCGAATTTGTACTGCATTTTTAAGTCGTCTAATATACTACTCATTTTTAAGTTAGAAGTTAGAGGTTAGAAGTTAGAGGTTGAATTTCATGACAAAAACTGAACACTACAAAACCGAATACTGAACACTAATTTTTAATTCCATCTGTTTTTGTTAAATTGATTTTTCTTCCAAAACCACATCATTAAAAAACCTGTTATGGCTCCGCCAACGTGAGCAAAATGGGCAATTCCAGTACTTCCTGCTCCAAATATAGACTGTCCTTTGAACCCTAAAAACAAATCGATAGCTAAAATTCCAGGTACAAAATATTTTGCTTTTATGGGTACTGGAATAAATAGTAATGCTAACTCGGCGATTGGAAACATAAATGCGAAAGCGGCTAACAATCCATAAATAGCTCCCGAAGCACCAAGCATGGGGCTGTTATAAACAAGAAACATATTTTGTAAAACCTCTTCGTCTAAATTTGGAGGTCTTACTGAAAAACTCATTCCGCCTGTTTTAAGAAAATTTTGAAGTTGATTTTCCAGACCTAAATCAATCAAATGATTTAAACCAACATGATAGGTATAAAAATTAACTCCAGTATGCAATAAAGCAGCTCCTAATCCGCAAGAAATGTAGAAAAACAAGAATTTTTTTCCGCCCCAAAAATGTTCCAAAGCACTTCCAAAAGAATACAGCGCAAACATATTGAATAAAATATGTGCCACATTTGGAAATGGCGCGTGCATAAACATATGAGTGACTAGCTGCCACCCTTTAAAACTTTCACTTTCAGGATAATAAAGAGAAAATATATCATAGGATACTGGCACAAAATACGAACCAATAAAAAATAGAATATTAATAATCAATAGTTGTTTTACAACTGGCGTGATATTCATCATAGTGCAAACTTTTTATCTAAATCTTCCACACGCATCGTGATGAAAGTTGGTTTTTGAAATGGAGAAACATTCGGGTCTTTGCAAGCAAAAAGTCCGTTTACCAAGTTTTCCTGTTCTTTTTCGGTTAAATAGGTTCCAGTTTTTACAGCCAAACTTCGTGCCATCGATTTGGCAATCGTATCGTTCTGACTGAAACTACTTTCTGGAATTCCGTCCTGCAAATCACTCAAAAGTTGTTCCAAAACTATCGATGCTTCACTTTCGGAAACATTGACAGGCAATCCTGAAATGACAACGCTATCAAAGTTGGTTTCTTCAAAAACAAAACCTGTATTGGTCAATGAAGGTTTCAATTCAGCAATTAATTGCATTTCATCATTCGAAAAATACAAATGCAACGGAAACAACAACTGCTGACTTGAAGCCAAATGAACCGTGATATTAGTCAAGAATTGTTCATACAAAATGCGTTGGTGAGCACGTTGTTGATCCACAATTATCATTCCTGATTTTATTGGATTGACAATGTATTTTTTGTGAATTTGGTAGGTTTTATGAACAGCATGCTCTACTTCATCATGGTTGAATAAAGAGGAAGTTACTGCTTCATTTTCGAAAGCCATCGTATCAATTTCCTCTGAATCCTGTTTTAAACCTACGTACAAACTTTCCCAATTCGAAGTTGATTCTGGTCGTCTATAGTTTGAACTGGAATTCGCAAAATGTTTGTTGGGTTTATCCGTTTCCGAAAACGGATTAAAACTACCATCTACCTGAATCGTAGGCGTTTCTGCGTCTAAATCTTTGTAATGGTACGGAGTATCTAAATTGGCATCGCGCTCAAAATCTAAAATGGGTGCCACATTAAACTGTCCTAAACTGTGTTTTATCGAAGCACGCAAAATAGCGTACAAAGCCGACTCATCGTCAAATTTAATCTCCGTTTTTGTAGGGTGAATATTGATATCTATGGTATTTGGTGGCACTTGAAGGTAAAGAAAATAACTTGGTTGTGCGGCATCTTTCAACAAACCATCGTAAGCAGCCATTATGGCGTGATGCAAATAACCACTTTTTATAAATCGATCATTCACAAAGAAAAACTGTTCTCCCCGATTTTTTTTGGCAAATTCAGGCTTGCAAACAAAACCTTGGATGTTTACAATTTCAGTTTCTTCGGTAACGGGAACCAATTTTTCATTGGTTTTTCCCGAAAAAATAGTTACAATTCGCTGCCTCAAACTGGAAGCCTGCAAATTGAACATTTCGCTGCCGTTGTGGTAAAACGTAAAATAGATTTGTGGGTGTGCCAATGCAACGCGCTGAAAATCATCAACAACATGGCGGTATTCCACCGTATCGGATTTTAAGAAATTGCGTCGAGCAGGAATATTAAAAAATAAATTTTTGACGGCAAATGAGGTTCCTTTTGGCAAAACAGCTACATCTTGCGACACAAATTTACTACCTTCAATCACAATATGCGTTCCCAATTCTTCTTGATCTTGCTTGGTTTTCATTTCGACATGAGCAATAGCAGCAATTGATGCTAACGCTTCGCCACGAAACCCTTTGGTGTGCAAAGAAAATAAATCTTCGGCTTGACGAATTTTGGAAGTGGCGTGACGTTCAAAACACAGGCGAGCATCGGTGACGGTCATTCCTTTTCCATTATCGATAACTTGAACCAATGATTTCCCAGCATCCTTTATTATGAGTTTGATGTCATTTGCTCCAGCATCAACGGCATTTTCAAGCAATTCCTTCACTACCGAAGCAGGTCGCTGAACGACTTCTCCAGCAGCAATTTGATTAGCAACGTGATCAGGAAGTAATTGAATAATACTAGACATTAGTTCAGTTTAAGATATTTTGTTTATGGTTTATAGTTTAATCCGAAGTGAGCAAATTTAAGTATTTTCTATTGGGATTACTACCATAATAAATCATAAAAAAATCAAAAAACCTATACCATCACAAGAATAGTATAGGTTTTTACGAATTGCAATTTTATTTTATTGCTCAATCATCTTCAAACCTTCGACTTGCAAAGGCCCAGTAGACAATAATTGTTGGTTTTTGAGTTGGTGACTAAAGGACGCTTGATGTCTTAAATACGCCATTTTTATAGCTGCAACAGCGGCTTCGGTTCCTTTGTTTCCATGCTTTCCGCCGCTTCTGTCAATGGATTGTTGCAGATAATCATCGGTCAAAACGCAAAAAATTACTGGAATATCAGTTTGTACATTCAAGTCTTTTATACCTTGTGAAACCGCTTCACACACAAAATCAAAATGTTTGGTTTCGCCTTGAATGACACAACCAATAGCGATTACAGCATCTACATTTTGAGTTTGTAACATTTTTTTTGCTCCATAAATGAGTTCAAAACTCCCTGGAACATTCCATCTCAAGATATGTTCTGATGGCACTTCATTTTCTAAAAGTCCTGTAACTGCTCCTTTGAAAAGTCCTTCAGTTATTGTATCGTTCCATTCTGAAACAACAATCCCAAACCGAAAATTTTTCGCGTCTGGGATTGAGTTTTTATCGTATTCGGATAAATTTTTATTTATAGTTGCCATCTTTAATTTAAGATTTTAAAGTTTATATTTAATAGTGTAAAAATACGAATCTTAAATCTAAAATCTGCAAACTAAAATTATATTATTGTGCTAATCCAATTAATACATCAATTGTGGCTGCTTCTGGCGAAGCATCAAAATTGTCTTTAATATCTGTAAAATATTTAAGCGCATCTTCTTTATTTCCAAGTGCCAAAGCTGTTTTTCCTGCTTTCAACAGGAAACGCGGTGTCGTAAAATTATTTTTATCAGATTCTGCAGCTTTTATATAATTTTCTAAAGCTTCTTTAGGCTGATTTTTTTGAGAATAAGCATCTCCTATTGCTCCTTTTGCCATAGCACTCAAAACAATGTCATCAGATTTGAATTTTCCTAAATACTCAATAGCTTCTGTGTATTTTCCGGTGTTCAAATAAGCAACACCTGAATAATAATTAGCTAAATTCCCAGCATCGGTTCCTGAGTATTCATCGGCAATTTTTACAAAACCAAATTTACCTTCCGAACCATTTAAAGCTAATTTATATAAGGAATCACTAGCAACTCCTTCTGTAGCCTTTTGAAAATTTTGTTGCGCAACAAACATTTCGATTGCAGCTTCTTCTTCTTTTGGTGCGGTTACAAATTTTTGATAGGCCAAATATCCAACTGTCAGTAAGGCGATAGCACTAACAACACCTATAATAATTCTTTGATTTTTGGCTACAAAATCTTCTGTTTTTGATGCAGTTGCATCTAATGTAGAGAAAACTTCAGCAGTTTTACTATTTTTTTCTAATACAGAAATATCCTCCGTTACTTCTTGAACTTCTTTTTCCTTTGCTGGTTTGTATCCTCTTTTATTATAAGTAGCCATTTAATTTTAATTTAGTGAGCCGCAAAAATAAAATTTTTATTCATATCGTCATAAAAAATTTGGCTTTATATTCAAATAAAAATACATTATCCTCTATTTAAGTGCTACTTTGTTTCGATTTGAAAAATATTTTCCATTTGAAAGTGCCAAAAGGTACTATTTATCGATAATTTTTGATAATTTGCACCCTCCTTAAAGACTATCTGAAAGAGCAAAATTATCTATTCCAGCAAAACCTAAAATGCATTTAAAAAAAATTTCCCTATTCAATTACAAGAATTTTTCTGAAGCAGAGTTCGAATTTGTCGCTAAAATAAATTGTTTTGTAGGCAAAAACGGAATTGGAAAAACCAATGTCTTGGATGCTATTTATCATTTGTCTTACGGGAAAAGTTATTTTAACCCGTTGGCGGTACAAAACATTAAACATGGCGAAGAGTTTTTTGTAATCGATGGCGAATTTGAAATCAACGAAAGAAATGAACAAATTATTTGCAGCCTAAAGAAAGGACAGAAAAAAATATTAAAACGCAACGGAAAAATCTACGATAAATTTTCGGAACACGTTGGGTTCATTCCTCTAGTAATCATTTCTCCAGCCGACCGAGATTTGATTACAGAAGGTAGCGAAACTCGCAGAAAGTTTATGGACAGCGTGATTTCGCAATTAGATTCTATATACTTAAGGCAACTTATTCAATATCAAAAAGTAATGAGTCAACGCAATGCTTTGTTGAAATATTTTGCTTTGAATTATGTTTTCGACAACGATACGCTTTCTATTTATAATGAGCAACTGGATACTTTTGGAAAATACATTTTTGAAAAGCGCAAAGATTTTATTGAACAGTTCATCCCCATTTTCAGTGCCCATCATCAAGCCATAACTGGTTCACAGGAAAAAGTGCAATTGGTTTATGAAAGTCAATTAGTAGAGAATGATTTGCTATCGCTTTTAGAAGAAAATATTAATAAAGACAGGGCTTTGCATTTTACTAGTGTTGGAATTCATAAGGATGATTTATCGTTTGAAATTGATCATTATCCAATTAAAAAATTCGGTTCGCAAGGGCAGCAAAAATCATTTTTAATTGCTTTAAAACTGGCGCAATATGAATTTTTGAAAATACAAAGTGGTTTGAAACCCATTTTATTATTTGATGATATTTTCGACAAATTAGATGAAAGCCGAGTTGCCAAAATCGTTGAAATGGTTAATAGCGACACTTTTGGACAGTTATTTATTTCGGATACACATCCTGAAAGAACCGAAAAAATAGTAAAATCGACCCATCAAACCTATAAAATTTTCAATCTATAAATTGTTACTATTTTAACTTTCAGATTTTAAATCTGAGAAAGAAATTACCTATTTTAGCCTCTTTAATATTAAATGCAAGATATAATGAAACTAATTCCAAATTTTTTAATTTTAATCCTTTCCGTTTCTATTTTTTCGTGCCAAGGGCAAAAGTCAAAAAACATAGTAAACAGTGATCCTAAGGCTTTTTCTGAAAAAATTGCAGCAACTTCCAATGCACAAATTATAGATGTAAGAACGCCAGAAGAATTTACTTCGGAACATATTGACCATGCCATAAACGTAAATTGGTTAGGTGATAATTTTGTATCAAATGTTGAAAAATTCGATAAATCAAAACCCGTTTTTCTCTATTGCAAAAGCGGTGGAAGAAGTGCCAAAGCCGCTGCAAAATTAGAGGAACTAGGTTTCAAAAATATTTACAATTTAGAAGGCGGTATGATGAAATGGAATGCAGCTGGTTTATCAAAACCTACAGACAAAATTATCGGAATGGGTAGCCAGGAATATGCCGAATTATTAAATACCAATAAAAAAGTATTGATTGACTTTTATGCTAAATGGTGTGCACCTTGCAAAAAAATGGCTCCTTATCTTGATAAAATGCAAAAAGATATGGCAGACAAATTGGTTATCATCCGATTAGATGCAGATGAAAATAAAACGTTGATTAAAGAAATGAAAATCAGTGAACTTCCTACTCTCCTATTATATGAAAACCAGGAATTAAAATGGAAAAATTCTGGATATATAAGTGAAGAAGATTTGAAAAAACAATTACAATAATCTAAGAAATATGCTTTCAAAAGACAGTTTACAATTTCTTGACGATTTAAAAGCCAATAACAATCGCGATTGGTTTTTGGACAATAAAAAACGCTACGAAGTTTTCAAAAAAGATTATCAAAAGTTGGTTGGGGATTTTCTAGATGCGATGAAGCCAGTTGACCCATCACTGGAAATGCTTGAAGTAAAAAATTGCACCTTCAGAATTAATCGTGACATCCGATTTTCGAAAGACAAATCACCTTATAAAGATCATATTGGCGTTTGGTTATCTAGCGGAGCCAAAGGAAAAAATCGGTCGGGCTATTATGTTCATATTGCTCGTGCAGGCAGTTTCATAGCAGGAGGATTCTATTGTCCTGAAGCTGAAGATTTAAAAAAATTGCGCAAAGAAATTGCTTATTTCTACGAAGATTTGGAAGAAATTCTTAATGGAAAGAGCTTTAAAAAGGAATTTGGAGATTTTGATCGAAATGAAACAAATATTCTAAAAAATCCTCCACGAGGATACGAAAAAGAACATCCTGCCATTGAATTACTCAAATTAAAAAGCTTTGAAACCTCTCAGAAATTCGATATCGAGGAAGTTATCAAAGAAGATTTTGTTACCAAAATGACTAAAAAACTAATCGTCTTGAAACCCTTGAACGATTTTATCAATCGAGCACTAGCTTCCGAAGATTAATTTATAACAATGAAAAAAAGAAAGATACTTTTTCTCGGAGAAACCTACAGAGCAGATGCTATAACTTGGATGAACGGTCTAAAAGAATTTGGCGATTTTGAAATTATCACTTGGGAATTAAAAACGCCAAACCACAATTTATTTAGCCGCACTTTTAGACTTTTAGAGTTTTGTACTGTTCTATTTCAAATTAGAAAACTAGTCCACTTGAAGCAACCCGATATGGTAATCGCAGAAAGGACAACAAGTTATGGCTTTCTTGCCGCATTATGTGGCGTAAAACCCGTTGCCATCGCCCAACAAGGAAGAACTGATTTGTGGCCCGAAAATTCAATTTTATTGCCTCTTAAAAAAGTTATTCAACATTACGCTTTTGAAAAAGCCGATTTGATTCACGCTTGGGGCCCAGTGATGACCATTTCGATGCAAGAAGCAAAGGTAAACATGAATAAAGTATTGGTGTTACCAAAAGGAATCGATTTTAATCTATTTGGTAATTATAAAAAGGAAACTTCTGAAAAATTAACTGCAATTGTAACACGATCGTTGATGCCAGAATACCGCCATGAAACCATCCTCAAAGCCTTTAGTGTTATAAACCAAAAAGGCATTGATTTCGAATTGACGATTGTAGGCGACGGCAAACTGCTTACTATATTAAAAGATTTGGCAATGCAATTACATATTGAAAATAAAGTTAATTTTACGGGTAGAATTCCAAATACAGAATTACCAAAATTGTTACAACAATCCAATTTTTATATTAGTATGCCTATTACAGAAGGCGTTTCTGCTTCATTATTCGAGGCAATGGCTTCGTATTGTTATCCAATTGTAACTGATCTTCCAGGAAATCAAAGCTGGATCAAACACCGCGAAAACGGTCAATTGATAACCATTGATGACACTGATATGCTCGTTGATGAACTTCTGTGGGCTTACGAACACAACGAGTATCGAAATGCGGTAGTACTAAAAAACAGAAAATTTGTAGAAGAAAATGCAAATTATGCCATAAATATGAAGATTATTGCCGACAAGTACCACGAGTTAATTAACAACGCTAAACCCAATTAACTATGTGCGGAATTAATGGAATCTTGCATTTGCAATCAAATAAAAAAGTAGACGAACGTATTTTGACAAAAATGCGTGATTCGCTCGAACATCGTGGTCCTGACGACAAAGGTTTATTTATCGAAAATAATATTGGTTTAGGGCATAGAAGGCTTTCTATTTTGGATGTTTCAGCGGCCGGACATCAACCATTTCTATCCGATGATGGACGGTATATTTTGACCTACAATGGAGAAATATATAATTTCAAGGAGTTTTATCCAGAACTAAAAGCAAAAGGATTTGACATAAAAACTAGTTCAGATACCGAGGTCTTAATGAAACTTTTCGAATTGTATGGTACAAAAATGCTCAACCGCCTCAACGGAATGTTTGCATTTGTGATCTGGGACAAGAAAGAACGAAAATTAACTGCCGTTCGCGACAGAATGGGTGTCAAACCTTTATATTATTCGTTTTACAACGAAACTTTCTACTTTGCGTCTGAACAAAAAGCACTTTTTACAGCTGGTGTTCCTTTAAAAATGGCAAAAGAAGGTATGGAAGAATATATCTTTAATCGGTTTGTGGCTGGTGAAAATACGTTGTATGAAAACATTAAAAAAGTGCTTCCAGGACATATTCTAACTATTCAAGAAAGTGGAAAAACTACTTCAGAAAAATGGTGGGATTTAAAAGCTGAAATTCAGAATCAGCCAAAAATTAAAAATCCTGTAGAATGGTTTCGTGAAACCTTTGACGATTCGATAAAATTGCGAATGGTAAGCGACGTTCCCGTTGGTGTTTTATTGAGTGGCGGACTAGATTCTTCCTCGATTTTGGCTTCACTAAATCAACAAGATTTCAAAGACATCCAAACATTTAATATTGGTTTCAAAGAAAAAGAACACGACGAATCTCAGTTGGCCAAAATGATATCAGATAAATTTGGCTACGGATTTCACACTATGCAATTGGAGGACAACATCCTTTTCGAAAAGCTGGTCGATTCTACTTATTTCCAGGATGAACCCATTATGCACTTGAGCGAACCCCATATTTTGGCACTTTCTCAATTAGCGAAACCATCCGTAAAAGTATTGCTTTCTGGCGAAGGCGCGGATGAATTGATGGGTGGTTACGTGCGTTACAAAGCATTAAAGTATCCAAGCCTATTAAATACAATAGGAACTATTGGACATTTGGATTATTTTACGTCTAAACCTCGTTATGAAAAACTGGCACGGTACTCCCAGATAAAAAACAATGATGATTTGGTGATGTTTAATGGTTGCAATATTTACCCAAAAGACATTGCAAAAACTTTTGGAATGGTTAATCCTCCAATAAACGAATACAGAAAGCAAATTTTGGAAGATGCAAAATCGCTATATCCTAATAATTTAAGAAGACAAGCACTTTATTTTGACCAACACACCTATTTATGCTCCTTACTCGACCGAAATGACCGTTGCACAATGGGCGCTTCGATAGAATGTAGAGAACCGTTCTTAGACCAAAGACTTGTTGCAGGATTAGGTTCACTAGACGATGAATGGCTTTTTACTGGTAAAAAATGGAAATACGTCTTAAAATCAGCA
>CAMBHH010000022.1 GCA_945866505.1 Flavobacterium psychrophilum | reverse complement strand
AAAAGCTTTAATTCTGGGAACTGGTGGAGCCTCTAAGGGTGTGGCGTATGCCTTGAAAGAATTGGGGATTTTATACACTTTTGTTTCCAGAGAAGCCAAAGAAGGCATCATCGATTACGACCGAATCAACGCCACTACTTTTGACAATTACCAAATTATCATCAACTCCTCACCAGTGGGAACAAGTCCAAATACGGATGCTTTTCCGTTGATTCCTTACGAATATTTCACTGACAAACACATTGCTTACGACTTGATTTACAATCCTGCAGAAACCCAATTCCTCAAAAAGGCAAAAGCAAAAGGAGCACAAACCAAAAACGGACAGGATATGCTTATTTTTCAAGCGGAAAAGGCTTGGAAGATTTGGAATAAGTAATCTATATCATTTTAAAAATCTTTTCACAACACACGATGAAACTTATATTCTCTATCTTACTGATAATTTCTACATCTCTATTAGGATGTAACAATTCATCTGAAAAAAAAGTAGAACTTAAGATTCCGTCAATAAATATTGAATCAACTAGAATAAAAGCTAAAGAAGCATTGAAATTTTGTGAAACAGAAAATTTCAATAAAGATTTTTGCATTTTAATTGATATGAGTTTGCACTCTGGCGTTAAAAGATTTATCGTTTGGAATTTCAAAAAAAATATAATCTCAAATAGTTTTTTAGTAGGACACGGATGCGGAAATAATCCTTGGAATAATGATTTTTCAAAAGATACTCCAAAATTCAGTAATATTGATGGAAGCCATTGTTCATCCCTTGGAAAATACAAAATTGGCAAAAGAGCCAATAGTGACTGGGGCGTTAATGTAAAATATTTTTTACATGGGTTGGAACCTACAAATAATAATGCATGCAAACGTTTTATTGTTTTCCATTCTTGGGAAGTTGTTTCAGACCAAGAAATTTATCCACGTGGAACTCCAGAAGGTTGGGGATGTCCGACAATTTCTAATAACAATTTCAAAATAATTGATCCTTTAATAAAATCAAGTAGCAAACCTGTTCTAATGTCGATATATAAATAAATCCTAATCCAAAAACACAAACTCATTCATCCTTAAATCCAAAGCTGTCAGTTCAAGTTTCGCGTCAATGCCCAATCAAAACCTAAATTTTGGTATCCCTATTTCCGAGAAAAAGTTTTAAATTTCCCTATACTCATTATTCAAGATTTCCTTTTGTAACTTTGCCTTTCTGAAAAGCTTCAAATGAAATTCCAAGTCATATCCGATTACCAGCCCAAAGGCGACCAGCCACAAGCTATAGAAAAATTAACTCAAGGCATTGAGGCTGGCGAACGCTATCAAACTTTATTAGGTGTAACAGGTTCTGGAAAAACGTTTACCGTTGCCAATGTCATTGAAGAAGTGCAAAAGCCTACTTTGATTTTGGCACACAACAAAACTCTGGCAGCGCAATTATACTTTGAATTCAAGCAATTTTTTCCGAATAATGCCGTGGAATATTTCGTGTCCTATTACGATTACTACCAGCCGGAAGCTTTTATGCCCGTTTCGGGAGTGTTTATCGAAAAGGACTTATCCATCAACGAAGAGTTGGAAAAAATGCGATTGAGCACCACTTCTTCCCTACTTTCGGGACGAAGAGATATTATTGTAGTAGCCTCGGTTTCATGTATTTACGGAATCGGAAATCCAGTTGAATTTCAGAAAAACGTCATTGCAATCGAAAAAAACCAAATCATTTCTCGTACCAAATTATTACACACTTTGGTTCAAAGTTTGTATTCCAGAACAGAAGCTGACTTTACTCCAGGGAATTTTAGAATCAAAGGCGACACACTTGAAGTCTATCCGAGTTATGCAGATGATGCGTTCCGGATTCATTTTTTTGGAGATGAAATAGAAGAAATCGAAAGCTTTGATTTGAAAACATCCAGAGTTATTGAGCGATTCGAACAACTTACCATTTATCCAGCAAATATGTTTGTGACTTCGCCAGATACTTTGCAAAGTGCGATTTGGGCAATCCAACAAGATTTGGTCAAGCAAGTCGATTATTTCAAAGAAATTGGCAAACATTTGGAAGCCAAAAGACTTGAAGAACGCACTAATTTCGATTTAGAAATGATTCGCGAACTGGGTTATTGCTCTGGGATTGAAAACTATTCCCGCTACCTTGACGGACGAGAAGCTGGAACAAGACCTTTCTGCTTGTTGGATTATTTCCCGAAAGATTATTTGATGGTTGTTGACGAAAGTCACGTTACGCTTTCGCAAGTCCACGCGATGTATGGTGGCGACAGAAGTCGAAAAGAAAACTTGGTGGAATATGGTTTCCGGCTTCCGGCCGCGATGGACAATCGTCCGTTGAAGTTTGAGGAATTTGAAGCGATGCAAAATCAGGTCATTTATGTTTCGGCAACGCCAGCCGATTATGAATTGCAAAAATGCGACGGCGTTTATGTAGAACAAGTCATTCGTCCAACAGGATTATTGGATCCAATTATTGAAATTCGTCCGAGTTTGAACCAAATTGACGATTTAATTGAAGAAATCCAAACTCGAGCCGAAATTGACGAACGTGTTTTGGTCACTACTTTAACCAAAAGAATGGCGGAAGAATTGGCAAAATACTTGGATAAAGTTTCCATTCGTTGTCGTTACATCCACTCTGATGTGGATACCTTGGAACGCATCGAAATTATGCAAGACTTACGAAAAGGATTGTTTGATGTTTTGATTGGTGTGAATTTACTGCGTGAAGGCTTGGATTTACCCGAAGTTTCTCTTGTTGCGATTCTCGATGCCGACAAGGAAGGTTTTTTGAGAAGTCATCGTTCACTGACGCAAACCATTGGTCGAGCCGCGAGAAACTTGAATGGAAAAGCAATAATGTATGCCGATAAAATTACAGCGAGTATGCAAAAAACGATTGACGAAACCAATTACCGTAGAACAAAACAGATCAATTTCAACACTGCAAACAACCAAGTTCCAGAGGCTTTGAACAAAAAAATAGAAAGTGCTTTCACTAAAAATCCTTTGGCAGATTATGAATTGGGTTATACCACTCCAATAGCCGCCGAACCACAAACAGAATATCTTTCGAAACCCGAAATCGAAAAACGCATTCGTGAAAAACGAAAAGCGATGGAAAAAGCAGCGAAGGATTTAGATTTTATGCAAGCGGCAAAGTTGAGAGATGAAGTTAAGTCCTTGCAAAATCAGCTTTCATAATTTTTATATTTTTTAAAATCACTATTTAAATTCAACCTGAAATAAATAAAATTTCTTGCGCTTTGATATAACTAATGAAATATTGCTCCTTGGCTGGACTCTTAAGAATGTAAAAGTGGTATAATAATAATCTTATTTTGGCGAATAAAAACGCGCCAAATGCAGTGTTGAAGTGGGTCATACTGGATTCGAACCAGTGACTTCCACGTTGTCGACGTGACACTCTGAACCAACTGAGTTAATGACCCTTTTCTTTGTATAAAAAAACTCCAACATTTCTGTTGAAGTTTTCGTGGGCGATGAGGGGTTCGAACCCCCGACCCCCTCGGTGTAAACGAGGTGCTCTGAACCAGCTGAGCTAATCGCCCTTTTTAAAGGTGTGCAAATATATACCTATAAATCGTATTTGCAAACTAAATAAAAAAAAAATTAAGATTAATTTAAGCAGCCCGAACAAACGTTAAATCCATACAGAAATAGCTGCGGTCATATTAAAGTTGAATAAGTATAGTATTATATTTGTAAAAATTTAAATAAATTAAATGGCACACTTCAAAGAAAATGATTTACCAAAATCAAAAATTACTAAATCTTCATTAAACAAGGCTGTTTTAATTTTTAATTATGCTGGAAGTCATCGCTGGAAATTTTATATTGGATTAATTTTCCTATTGCTAACTGGTGCAACTGCCTTGGCGTTTCCAAAATTAATGGGAATGCTGATTGATAGTGTGAAAAATAAAAGTTATGAGCAGGCCAACAATATCGCCTTATTACTTATAGTTATTCTATTTCTACAATCTATTTGTTCCTTTTTTAGATTATCGCTATTCGTCAATTTTACAGAACACACTTTGGCCAATCTTCGGTTATCCTTGTACAGTAATTTGGTAAAATTGCCCATGTCGTTCTTTTCTCAGAAGCGTGTTGGCGAATTGAATAGTCGAATCAGTGCTGATATTACGCAAATACAAGACACCTTAACTTCAACAATAGCCGAATTTTTAAGACAATTTATTTTAATTATTGGAGGCATCATTTTATTGGCAACTGAAAGCATCAAATTAACTTTGTTGATGCTTTCTGTAGTTCCGCTGGTAGCAGTAGCAGCAGTAATTTTTGGTCGTTTCATTCGAAAATATTCCAAAAAAGTACAAGATCAAGTTGCCGAAAGTCAAGTAATTGTAGAGGAAACGATGCAAGGAATCAGTATTGTCAAGGCTTTCGCCAATGAGTGGTATGAAATTGCCCGTTATGACGGAAAAATAAAAGAAGTTGTCAAACTCGCCATCAAAGGCGGAAAATATAGAGGTTATTTTGCTTCTTTTATTATATTTTGTCTTTTTGGAGCTATTGTTGCCGTGGTTTGGTTTGGTGTTCGATTGAGTATTAGTGGCGAAATGAGCGTTGGGCAATTAATTTCTTTCGTCTTGTATTCCACATTTGTTGGAGCTTCTTTTGGAGGTATTGCCGAATTGTACGCCCAAATTCAAAAGGCGATTGGAGCCACCGAACGTGTTTTTGAATTATTGGACGAAACTCCAGAGAAAATAGATTCTACAAAAAATTCACATACTGTTCAAAAGATACAAGGCAATGTGACTTTCAAAAATGTGGGTTTCACTTACCCTTCTCGAAAAGAAATGAAAGTGCTAAAAGGTGTGAACTTCACAGCTAACTTTGGTCAAAAAATAGCCATTGTAGGGCCAAGTGGCGCAGGAAAATCAACGATTTCTTCTCTGCTATTGCGATTTTATGATATTGATAGCGGTGAAATATTGATTGATGGCAAAAACATTTATGATTATGAACTAGAAAATCTTCGTGGCAATATGAGTATTGTTCCACAAGATGTGATTTTATTTGGTGGAACCATCAAAGAAAACATTGCCTATGGAAATCCAGATGCATCCGATGACGAAATTAGATTAGCTGCAAAACAAGCCAACGCTTCGAATTTTATTGAAAGTTTTCCTGAAAAATTTGAAACATTGGTTGGTGAACGAGGCATAAAACTTTCAGGAGGACAAAGACAAAGAATTGCCATTGCAAGAGCATTATTAAAAAACCCGAGTATTTTAATTTTGGATGAAGCAACTTCTTCTTTAGACAGTGAAAGCGAAAAACTGGTTCAGGAAGCGCTAGAAATCTTGATGGAAGGAAGAACGAGTATTATTATTGCGCATCGTCTTTCTACTATTCGCAGTGCTGACCAGATTTTGGTCCTCGACAAAGGCGTTATTGCAGAACAAGGAACTCATCAGGAGTTGATTACATTAGAAAACGGTATTTATAAAAATTTGAGCAATTTGCAGTTTAGTAATTCTTAATTTATGAACGCGAATGACCCGGATTCGCTAAAGCGAAAACGCGGATAAAAACTGATTTGCATTTTATTTCTGCAATTAAGATCAGTTTTTATCCGCGTCTTTACGAAGTAAATCCGTGTTATCCGTGTTCCATTTTAAAAAACTACTTCCCTTTTCTTCTATTTCTCTCTGCTTTTATCATTGTCAATTCTCGACTCGTTTGTCCTGCAACCGAAGTATTTTCTTCGGCACGACGAATCAAATAAGGCATTACGTCTTTTACAGGACCAAAAGGTAAATACTTGGCTACATTATAACCACTTTCGGCTAAATTATAACTGATATTGTCACTCATTCCGTACAATTGACCAAACCAAATCCTTTCATCTGTTGAAGTTATTCCTTTTTCTTCCATTAAATTCATCAAGAAATACGTGCTTGCTTCGTTGTGTGTTCCTTCAAAAATAGACATAATGTCAATGTTATCTACCATGTATTTTACTGCAGCATCGTAATTCTCATCAGTGGCTTCTTTTGAAGCACAAATTGGTGTTGGATACCCTTTTTCAACAGCACGATCATTTTCTTTTTCCATATATGCACCACGAACTAATTTCATGCCTATAAAAAATCCTTCTTGTTTTGCTTTTTCGTGTAATTTTTTCAAATAATCCATGCGGTCCCAACGATACATTTGCAAAGTACTAAAAACAATTGCTTTTGACTTGTTGTATTTCGCCATCATTGCTTCAACTAAATTATCGACTGCATCTTGCATCCAACTTTCTTCGGCATCAATCAATAAGGCTACGTCACTATCATAAGAGGCTTTACATACTTTTTCGAAACGCGCTATTATTCTATTCCATTCTTCGGTTTCGTCTGATGTTAATTTCTTTCCTAAACCGACATCTTCGTATAAATCGATGCGACCAAAACCTGATGGCTTGAAAACAGCAAATGGAATTGATTTTTTTTCTTTCGCAAAATCAATCAATTTCAAGGTTTTTTCTAAAACAGCGTCAAACTGTTCCTCTTCTTCCTTACCTTCTACAGAATAATCTAAAACCGAAGAAACTCCTTTGGTAAATAAATTGTCGACTACTTTTAAGCTATCATGCTCATTCACACCTGCACAAAAATGGTCGAAAACAGTGGCACGAATCAATCCTTCGACAGGTAAACTTGCTTTTAAGGCAAAATTTGTAACCGCAGTTCCAATGCGAACAAGTGGCTCATTTGCAATCAATTTAAACAAAAAGTAAGCTCTGTCGAGTTCGGTATCGCTTTTTAATGAAAAGGCAATTTGTGTGTTATCGAATAAATTTTTCATTATTTGTTATATTTTTCCACAAATATATAGAGAGTTTTGAGAATTATTCAGTAAAAAATACCTTATTTTGCACATTTAAATAAGCAAAAATTATGAAATCAATTCAAGCCAATAATTATCCAATATATTTTAATGAAACAGGATACAAAGCGCTAAATTCATTCCTCATAGAAAGTACCTATTCTAACCTATTTATAATAGTAGATAGCAATACCAATGAGTTTTGTTTGTCTAAATTTTTACCTTATTTAGCCACTAATCTTACCATTGAAATTGTTGAATTTGAAGCGGGTGAACCCAACAAAAATATAGAAACCTGCGTACAATTATGGAATGTTTTAACCGAGCTTGGTGGTGATAGAAAAAGTCTAGTTCTCAATCTTGGTGGAGGAGTTGTTACTGATTTGGGCGGTTTTGTAGCTTCAACATTCAAGCGTGGGGTCGATTTTATTCATATTCCAACCACTTTATTATCAATGGTTGACGCTTCTGTTGGAGGAAAAACTGGTGTTGATTTGGGCAATCTTAAGAACCAAATTGGTGTTATCAATGTTCCTAAAATGGTGCTTATCGATACGCAATATTTGGAAACGCTTTCTAAAGATGAAATGCGTTCAGGACTAGCCGAGATGCTCAAACACGGATTGATTTATGACGAAGGCTATTGGGAACAATTTCTAGATTTGAAAGCCATCGATTTTGCTGATTTCGATGAATTAATTTATCGTTCTGTCGAAATAAAAAATGAAATTGTACTGCAAGATCCCACCGAAAAAAATATTCGTAAAGCATTGAATTTTGGTCATACTTTGGGACACGCTATCGAAAGTTATTTTTTGGAAAACGATAATAAAAAAAGCTTATTACACGGCGAAGCAATTGCTATAGGAATGATTTTAGAAAGTTTTATTTCATTAGAAAAAAACTTGATAAATCAACAAGAATACGATCAAATCAAAACAACGATTAAATCGATTTATGAAGATGTGATTTTTGAGGAAACCGATATTCATCCTATAATAAAATTACTCATTCATGACAAAAAAAATGAGTACGGAAACATTCAGTTTGCATTGATTGAAGGCATAGGAAAAATAAAAATAAATCAATCGGTAGAAAACGAGTTGATTTTAAAGGCCTTCGAAGATTATCAATCTTAATTATTTTTATAAAAAAGGATTGTATTTGGTATATAATATTTTTTACATTTGCAGCAATGAAAAAAAATCAAAGCACTAGGAACAATAGTTCCACTAAAAACCAAACCAGTAATTCTTTTTTGAGGATATTGAAGCGGTTTTTTACTATTAAAGATACTTTTAGTTTTGATATTTTTTCCTTTTTAAAAGCCGAAAATGAAAAACTCCAAATCATTTTTGAAAATATCAGAGTTTGAATTTTAGTTTAGTTAATATAGCAATTAAATAATCTAAAATACAAAAAATCAAATGAATACAAAATATTTCGATTTAATAAACCAAACTTATTATTTCCCTCAGGAAGAATTTACATTAAATAAAGACAATCTGGAGTTTCACAACATTGATTTGATGAAATTGGTAGAAAAATATGGTACACCTTTAAAATTTACCTATTTGCCTCAAATTTCAAAAAGTATTCAACGAGCCAAAGATTGGTTTAGAAATTCAATGGAAAAAAACAAATATGAGGGCAAATATTTTTATTGTTATTGTACAAAAAGTTCGCATTTTGAATACATAATGAATGAGGCTTTCAAAAACAATATTCATATCGAAACTTCATCGGCATTTGACATCCATATTGTGGAAAATTTGATGAAAAATGGCAAAATCAACAAAAATACATTTGTAATTTGTAACGGATTCAAACGTGACGAATATATTACAAACATTGCAAGATTAATCAACAATGGACACAAAAAAACAATTCCGATAATTGACAATTATGAAGAATTAGATTTGCTTCAAGCCGAAATCAAAGGCAAATTTCAAATAGGAATCCGAATTGCAGCTGAAGAAGAACCAAAATTTGAATTTTACACCTCAAGACTAGGAATAGGTTACAAAAACATTTTGCCTTTTTATCGAAAACAAATCCAAGAAAATAAAAATTTAGAGCTTAAGATGCTTCACTTTTTTATCAATACTGGCATCATGGATACTGCCTATTATTGGAATGAATTGGTAAAATGTATCAAAGTGTATGTAGCGTTGAAAAAAGAATGTCCAACACTTGATGGCCTTAATGTTGGTGGAGGATTTCCGATTAAAAATTCCTTGGCTTTTGAATATGATTATCAATATATGATTGACGAAATCATCAATCAAATTAAAATTGCTTGTGACGAAGCCGAAGTTGAAGTGCCAAATATTTTTACCGAATTTGGATCCTATACTGTAGGTGAAAGCGGCGGTGCTATTTATCAAGTTTTGTATCAAAAGCAACAAAATGATAGAGAAAAATGGAATATGATTGACTCTTCATTTATAACCACTTTGCCAGACACGTGGGCAATTAACAAACGTTTTGTGATGTTGGCAGTCAACCGATGGAACGACACTTATGAAAGAGTACTTTTGGGTGGACTAACTTGTGACAGCGATGATTACTACAACTCTGAACAAAATATGAATGCCATTTATTTGCCAAAATATTCTAAAGAAAAACCACTATACATTGGTTTTTTTAACACGGGAGCTTATCAAGAAACTATTGGTGGCTATGGCGGTTTACATCATTGCTTGATTCCGCAACCTAAACATATATTGATTGATCGTGATGAAAACGGAATCTTAGCGACAGAAATTTTTTCAGAACAACAGACCGCTGATGAAGTTCTAGAAATACTAGGTTATCACAAAAAATAATTTTAAAAGTTTTCATTGTAGTTCTCAAAAAAAAATATTTTCTTTGAACAAGCAATATAAGATTCAAACAATAAAAAACAAAATGAATAAAGGACCAATTAGTCAGTTTATCGAAAAGCATTATTTGCATTTTAATTCTGCATCTTTAGTTGATGCTGCAAAAGCCTACGAACAACAATTAGCCAATGGAGCTAAGATGATGGTGAGTATGGCTGGAGCAATGAGTACTGCAGAAATAGGAAAAATTTTTTCCGAAATAATTCGCAAAGATAAAGTTCAAATTATTTCTTGCACTGGAGCCAATCTTGAGGAGGATATTATGAATTTGGTAGCACATTCGCACTACGAAAGAGTTCCAAATTATCGTGATTTGACACCTGAAGACGAATGGGCTTTGCTTGAAAGAGGATTAAATCGTGTTACTGATACTTGTATTCCAGAACATGAAGCATTCCGTCGTTTGCAAAAACATATTTACAAAATTTGGAAAGATGCAGATGATAAAGGGGAAAGATATTTCCCTCACGAATTTATGTACAAAATGTTGCTTTCTGGCGTTTTAGAAGAATATTATGAAATCGACTTAAAAGACAGTTGGATGTATGCTGCGGCGGAGAAAAATTTACCTATTATTGTACCAGGATGGGAAGATAGCACCATGGGAAATATTTTTGCCTCGTATGTTATAAAAGGAGATTTGAAAGCTTCGACTATGAAATCGGGTATAGAATACATGGTTTATTTATCTGATTGGTATCCAAAAAATAGTGCTAACGGTATTGGATTTTTCCAAATTGGTGGCGGAATTGCAGGTGATTTTCCAATTTGTGTGGTCCCAATGTTATATCAAGATATGGAAATGCACGATATCCCTTTTTGGAGTTATTTCTGCCAAATATCAGATTCAACAACCAGTTACGGTTCGTATTCTGGGGCGGTGCCAAACGAAAAAATTACTTGGGGGAAATTAGACATTAAAACACCTAAATTTATAATTGAGTCGGATGCTACGATAGTAGCTCCTTTAATTTTTGCTTATTTATTAGACTTATAATTTATGAAAAGAGTAATTGTTGATTACGCAAAACTGACCCACGAAATTTTAAATCTATTAGTAGATAAATTTCCGGATGGCTATGATGATTCAAATATTATCCGTTTTAGAAATGCTCAAAACGAGTTAGTAGAAGCTGTCGAAGTTCGTACTGAAGATACTATTTATTTAGTTAAAATTAGTACTAAACTTGCTGATAGAATTGAAAATTATGATGAAGATGACGAAATCGCCGCTGAAATCGTACCATTAGAAGAGGGGCTTGACCTAGATGACGAAGACGATGACATCGATGACGGCGCTAGTTTAGACAAACCAGACTTCAAGGACGATGAGGATGCTGGAGATGATGATGACGACGATTCAGACGACACTGATCTTCCCGATGAGGACGAAGATGAGGACGAAGAATAATAAATTTTCAAAAAAATACTACAAGGAACTCTTAATCGAGTTCCTTTTTTTTATAAAATTATTTGATTACAAATACCGTTCCTCAAAAACTTTTTGATGGTGTTTTAAGTGTCCTATCATCAGAAACCCAATGGCTCTAACCGAAATTGGATGATTGGATGCGATTCCCATTCGAGTCAATTGTGCTGACGAAAAACTTTTGAACAACAGTAAATTAGAATGTCTTATTGCCGAGAACTCCGTTAGTAATTCTTGAATACTTCTACCATTGGCATCAGTGTTTTCGACATAATCATTTTCTTCAAATCCAGGTAAGGGTGTTGTATCATTTCGAGAAATTCGCAAGGCTCGATAACCAAAAATTCTGTCGGCATCGATAATGTGCTGAATTATATCTTTTATTGTCCATTTCCCAGCAGCATATCGATAATCAAATTTATCCATTGGAATATTCTGAACAAATTTGATAAAATCATGCAGACTGATTTCTAACTCTTCTATTAATTCGACATTATCAATCGCTTTAATGTAAGTCGCATTGAATTGTGAATATTCATTTACAGGCAACTGATTTGAATTCATTTATAATTTTTTTAATCTTTGTTCGAAACAATCTAAATTCTAAAATCTTAACTCCAAAATTATATTTAAGCCGAGTTCCTACTGGCATTTGTATTTCCAAAAAGAGATCGGGTTACAATTTTTTCATAGGTATGAATTAACTCTAAATCAGGTTTTGGTTCTTTGTTTAATTCGTTTATTCTTAACAATGCATATTGTTGTATGGTCAACAATGGCAACACAATACGCTCTCTTATCTTTATTGAAGCTTGACCATCAGGATAGTTCTCCATTAATTCTTTATGCCCAGCAATTTTCAATAATAATCTTTTGGTTTCTAAGAATTCATTATATATAATTTGCCAAAATTCTCCAAATTCAGGATCTTTTTTCATATAAGAGGTCAATGGGAAAAATGATTTTGCCAATGACATCATACTATTTTCCAACAATGTTTTAAAGAACAAGGAATCATCGTAGAGATTTTGAACTTTATCCCAATTATTGGTATCTTCAAAATGTTTTAAAGCCGTACCCACTCCGAAAAATCCAGGCACGTTTTGTTTCAATTGACTCCAAGAACCTACAAACGGAATAGCCCTTAAATCAGCAAAATCCAGATGCTCGGACTTACTTCTTTTTGACGGTCGGCTTCCAATATTAGTTTTGGCATAATATTTCAAAGTACTCATTTGTTCCAAATAGGGAATAAACTTGGGGTGATTCTTGAAACTCAAGTATTTTTCATAGCCCAATTCAGCTAATTGATTCAAAATTTCTTTTTCATTATCAGATAGAACATTTTTTTGCTTGTTAAATACTTGATTTGTAGCTCCCGCACTTAATAAATTTTCTAAATTATATCGACAAGAGTCTAAGGTACCAAAATTAGAACTAATGGTTTGTCCTTGTACTGTAATTTGAATCTCATTATTTTCAATATTTGGCCCTAAAGAAGCATAAAATTTATGTGTTTTTCCACCTCCACGAGCCGGCGGTCCTCCACGTCCATCAAAGAATAGCGCCTTAATTCCATATTTTCTTGACATAGCTGTCAATTCCTCTTTGGCTTTATAAATACTCCAATTTGCCATCAAATAACCACCATCTTTAGTTCCATCAGAAAAACCAAGCATAATGGTTTGTTTATTATTTCTAAAAGCTAAATGCGCCATATAAGTAGGATTAGTATATAATTTTTCCATAATTATATATGCATTTTGTAAATCATCAACTGATTCGAACAACGGAATTATATCAACAGTTGGATTCTCCCAATTGTTTAATTTGAAAAGAGCAAAAGTCTCCATAACATTCAATGCACTTTCATTATTGCTTATGATATAACGATTAGCACCAAATTCGCCGTTTTTTTCTTGTATTTGTCTTATCGCTTGCATCGACTCAATAGTAGATTTTGTGATTTCATTTTCAAACACTGTTGAATCAAGATTTCCTTTTACGGTTGACAATACTTCTATCTTCTCATTTTCGGTTAAGTCAAAATAATTCTTAGGGAAAACAGCGGAATTTGAATTTAAATAGTACTCTACAACATCCTTAAATACAGCATTATGTATTCTACTATTTTGACGAATATCTAAGGATGCAAAATGAAAACCAAATATGTTTACTTTGATAAGAAGCCCTTCCAATTCATCTAAATATAGAGATTGATTACGCTCAATAAGTATGGTTCTAATCTTTATTAGTTGAGATTTAAATTCCTCTAAAGTGATGTAGATTTCCCCTTTAGAGTAAAAAACGGAGCGATACAATTTATTTTCAAGCTCCGCTACTAGAACATCCACTTGAGCAAAAGTTAGCTTTCGTTTTAAATTCCTCATTTCGCGATAGTAACATTTCAAAATAGATGTTCTTAGTCTATCTGCTACTTTAAGTGTTATTTCTGTAGTGACAAATGGATTTCCATCACGATCACCTCCAGGCCAAAAGCCAAGTTTAATAATTTGATTTTGTATTGTAGTTCCGTGCAAAATATTCTTTTGAAGATAATGCACTATTTCTCCTGAGGTTTCATAAAATACATTTTCAAGATACCAAATCAAACTTACCGCTTCATCAAAAGGGTTTGGTTTTTCAGCTTGAATAAACGGTGTTTTCCCTAATTGAGCCAGCAATAGTTTGATTTCGAGTAAGTTATTTTTCCGAATGGCATCGGTTAAATCGTTGATAATTCCTAAAACTGCTCCAGGATAAAACTGAGTTGGATGAGCTGTTAAAACTGTCCTTACATTAAAAGATTCTAAAAACGAAATCAATTCGCCTTCTAAGTCTTTAGCGGACGCTTTTTCTTTAATATCTCGCAAAGAACCTCTACCTTCCATATTATTAACCACGGGAAATGCTGCATCTTCCACCGCATCAAAGAGTACAATTTGGCGTTCTATGTATTGTATAAAACGAAACATTAGGTCGATTTTTTCGGCTTCTGAAGTTCCGCTAAGATACTTTTGCGCAAACAAATCTAGAATTTCTTTGGGTGTTTCTTGTTTTTTAAACCCGCTATCACAACCATCCGTAAATAACGGAAGCAATGCTCCTGTATTGTCTATGGAATCAAAAGGCAATGTTATAAAAACGCTATTATAGATGTGATATTTAGAAAGAACTTCTTCGTTAAATCGTTCAATTTTGGGATGCGTGTACATAATTGGTTGACTGGTTATCGTTGTTAATAGTAGTTATTAAAAAAAATAAACCCCAAGAGTTCACTTGAGGTTATTGTATTTAATAACTTTCAAATGAATTATATATCTTTAAAAATTGTATGCATTAAACGCTTTTTATCATTGATGCTTTCTTCTAATGAAATCATAGTTTCTGTTCTATAAACACCATCGATATCGTCAATCATAAAGATTACATCTTTAGCATGTTTTGTGTCTTTAGCTCTAATTTTACAAAAAATATTGAATTTTCCTGTAGTAACCGACGCCACGGTCACGAAAGGAATTTCGTTGATACGTTGCAAAACAAATTTTGTTTGTGAGGTGTTATTCAGAAACACTCCTACATAAGCAATGAAAGAATAACCCAATTTATCATAATCTAATACTAATGAAGAACCCATTATTATCTCTGCATCTTCCATTTTTTTAACCCGGACGTGCACTGTTCCAGCTGAAATCAACAATTTCTTTGCAATATCTGTAAAAGGAATTCTGGTGTTGTCAATCAACATATCCAAAATTTGATGGTCTACTTCATCTAAACGAAACTTACTCATAATTAAATAATTTACTATTTATAAAACAATTACAAACTTTAAACACTTATTAACCCATTAACAAACTTTGTATTATTATCTAAATAAAAGTTGGCCTTTTGATTTAATTTTGGAAAATTATTGATATCATCTTGATAAATTGCTCCTTTAGCATCAAATTCAAAATGTCCAAAATAATTATCCAACTCGCCTATATGAACAATATAAGCGTTAAAACAAATTTGGTCATTAACTAATTCTTCTTTGTATTGTGCAGCAAAATTCGTGATTATTTCGATACCATCATAATTTACTTTGATATTTTTATACAAAAAATCATAAAAAACTACTTTATTTTGAGGAATACTCAAATATTTATCAAATTTACTGTTAACTAAATCGTTTTCGTCTAGTATTTTAAAACTCGAAACTAAAGCCATAAATACAAATTTCCTAGTTATTTCACGTGTGTAATCATGCTGAAAATGCCCTGCCTCAAATAGTACGGTTGGAACGCCCAAAAACTGAAAAGTATCTCCAATACAATTTATATTGAATCCATCATCAAAACGCCCGACTTGTCCCGGAATATATCTTTGCAAAACATCATTTATTCCAGAAATCAGATTAATAGCCTTTAATCTTGTTTCGTTAACCTCTCTCTCTTCATTATAAGCTGGAGCCAAAAAAGACATTGTTGCGGGTTTACCAGTGCTTTCAACGCCAAAAATCGTACGCTGATCGTGAAGATTAAAACAGAAATCAGGTTCGAAATTTTCGAAAGCTTCTCTTAAAACTCTACTTTCTGGCTGTGATAGCTCTTTTGAATCACGATTTAGATCGACTTGATTTGCATTTTCACGCGTATATAGTTTAGCACCATCAGGATTCAACATCGGAATGGTATAAAAAGTGAATGTTTTGAGTAAAGTAGTTGATGCTTTTGATTTTACATTTAAGAAATTCAAGAAATCAATTAGTGCTTTGGTCGTTGTACTTTCATTTCCATGCATTTGTGACCAAAGCAAAATTTTTATTTTTCCGGTTCCAATTTGAAACTTGTAAATTGGAATATGAAGTACTGATTTCCCAATAATTTCCAATTGATTATTTGTATTTATTTTTTTTAAAATAGGAAAAATTTTGTCAAATGTTATATAGCGACCTTCTATTGATTGTTCTCTATATTGACTAAATAATTGTTCTAAATTCATAGCATTAAATTGATTTACAAAAGTAAACATCTTTATATTTACATTTGTAAACAGCTTTAAATTGTTCAAATTTAAAATTGTAAACAATATCATAACTCAAGATCGTTCTCTTTTGCGACTTATTATTAACAATTGTATTCACATTACAATATTATATATATAAATCATATTATCAGTGATTTATATAGTATTACCTTAATTTTTAATTGTAATAGATTAGTGATTATATTATAATTTACATCTGTAATTTAGGCTAGTTCATTCTTTTTAATTACATTTGTAACACTCATATTTTAAAATGCAATTTACAATGGTAAACATAGAAGATTTTATAAAAAGACTCGAAATTATTCTAGATTATTACAGCTTAAATGCCTCTTCGTTTGCTGATAAAATAGGCGTTCAACGTTCGAGTATGTCTCACCTACTTTCTGGTAGAAACAAACCAAGCTTGGATTTTATTCTTAAAATTATGGATGTTTTCCCTGAGGTGGATTTGTATTGGATTTTAAATGGAAAGGGAACTTTTCCAAAATCGGAATTAGAAAATGAAGCAAATAACGTTTCACCTACTCCAACTTTTACACAGCCAATTCTACAAACTAAAGTTGAAACTCAACCGGATTTGTTTTCTGAAAAAATTTCAAATACAAAAAATCAAATGGAAGAGAATCTTCCGAATCTCTTCTCAAATTCAAAAATAGCTCAGCCTGAAAAAATTCACGGCGGGATTGACCGAATAGTAATTTTCTATACCAACGGAACTTTTAAAACCTATTCTTCTGAATAAATTATTTTTCGGGAGTATAACCAAGTTCTGGAATTTTGCCAACAACTCCTTTAAAATGATTTAGCAAAATTTGTAAATCATTTTCATAATTAGAAGTAGGGAAAAACGGTTTGCCAATAGCAACTGTTTTTTGTCCAAAGTCAAAAGCAACCGGAATTATTGGAACATTTGCTTTCAATGCAATATAATAAAAACCTGTTTTGAGTTCGCTGATTTTTTTTCTGGTACCTTCTGGAGAAATGGCCAATCGAAATTCATTACGGTTTTCATAAATTTTGGCAATGGCTTCCACTTTGTTTAAACTTCCTACCCTATCAATTGGTGCTCCACCCATCCAACGGAAATAAAATCCAAATGGAAAACGGAATAATTCTTTTTTTCCGATAAAATTCATCTCCATATCCATAATTCCCCTAGTAAATATTCCTAGATAGAAATCGTGCCAACTGGTATGCGGAAGAACCATAAAAACGCATTTTTTGATGCTTTCATCAATTGCGCCTTCGATTTTCCAATTCATTAATTTGAAGAAAATAAATTTGTAGAACCTTTTTTTCATTTATTATCTGTTTTTGGTAAAATTAGTATTATTCCCGTATTTTTGATAAAAAAAATCAAATGTTCAAAAAACTTTTTAGTTACTTAATTCCAATCACCATTTTTAAAGAAGATTCGTCAATTAGCAAAAGCTTAGAAGTTACTTGGAACAATGGCAAATTAGTTTTGGACAGTGAGAATACCAATTACTCGTATGGAAATTTACAACGCATTCTGAGAGTCGGATTGAAAAATATTGGTTTCGAAAAAATTAAGTCAATGGATTCAATTCTTGTTTTGGGAGTTGCAGGTGGCAGTGTGATCAGGACTTTGGTTGATGAAGTTAATTTTAAAGGAAAAATCATCGGAGTTGACATTGACAAATCCGTAATTGAAATTGCCAACACTTATTTTCAGCTCAACGCCATTTCAAATCTTGAAATTATTATCGATGATGCCTCCAAATATGTTTTAAAAACGAATACAAAATATGATTTAATAGTAATTGATGTTTTTCAAGATGCAAAAATGCCCGATTTTTTGTTTGAGTTCTTTTTCATCAATCGAATTTGCTTTTTGTTAAAACCTAAAGGCATCATACTATTCAACACAATGGTATTAAAAGTTAAGCAAAAACAAATTAATGCAAACTACATTACAAATTTCGATGCTAAAAAATATTCTGTGTCAAAAATCAATAAATTTGATGACACTAATGAATTGATACTAATCGAAAGCAAATTTTAAAAGTTTTTTTGTACTTACATATGGCATTAAATTCGTAAATTAGCAAGGAGTATTTTAACCATATATTTATGCTATCTATTCTAAAGAAATTGTTTCTAGGAAATTTATCTAAAATTCCAAAACCTCAATACAATCCTCTGCAGAAACGTATCATGAATATTAAAGCAATTTGGAACAACAACCATCAGGATGATGCTGGAATAGAAAAAATGGTTCGATTATTTCTTTCCTCATCGCAATTGCTTTTTCCAGGAGTTTACATCAAATATTTAGCGAGTTTAAAACGACATGAATATCGAGATTTAGCCTTAGATTTCTATGTTTTACTCAAAGTTGCCTTTCCTTTATTGATATTAATTTGTCATTGGCAAAGCCATCATTTTGTGATTTGGATAATGATATATGTATTATTAGAGACTGTTTTATATATTCCAACATTGATTTTTGCCTCCGATATGTTTTCGAAACCACGCTCTTACAAAAGGTCAATATTGTTGCTTTTTCTCAATTATATCGAAATTATTTTTTCGTTTGGAGTTTTGTACTCTTGCGGAAATTATTTGAATAAACCTTTTAATCATTGGTTTGATGCCGTTTATTTTAGTACAATTACTTCTTCAACGATTGGTTATGGAGATTTTTATCCAGTGACATCCATTGGAAAAATATTAGCGAGCGTTCAAGCTATTTTGTTTCTGTTTTTTGTAGTACTGTTCTTGAATTTTTTTACTACTAAAATTAAATCCAAAGGCTATTTTGAACTTGAAAACGAAAATTAATTGTTAAATAGTGAAAAAATATTCCATAAAAAAAAGGGAACCTAATCCCTTTTTTTGTTGTTAATTTTAGTTCTTAATATCATCCGTTATTTGCACTTCGGTGACTTTTCCATATTTCTCGGCTATCTTTTTAATCTCCGCCGATTTACCAACTAAAACAATTTGCAATTTGTCTTTCGGGAAATATTTAGCAATTATTTGGTTGGCTTTCGCCAAATCCAATCCATCTACATTACTTTCAAAATTATTGATAAACGATTTATCAAAATTGTACCAAAACATTTGCGACAACAAACTGGCCAATTGCGCATTAGTTTCATAATCTGGAGGGAATTGCCCTTTTACATAGTTTTTCGCAGAATTCAAAGCTTTTTCATCAATTCCGTTGCTGTGTAATTTGTTCAATACTTCCAATGTTTTATCAATAGCGGCTTCAGTAGTTTCAACTGCTGTAAAAGTGCTGATAAAAAAAGAGCCTCCGTTTTTTAGGGTTCTAAATCTGCTACCAGCGCCATACGTTAAACCTGTATTTACTCGAAGCTCATCATTTAGCATAGAAGTAAATCGACCACCAAAAAGAGTGTTCACCACTTCAATTGCCACAAAATCAGCATTGTTTCTGCTAATTCCTGGTGAACCAATATAAAAAGTAGTTTCCTTAGCATCGGCTTTATTCACCAACAATACTCTGTTTTCTGTAGGAATAGCTATTGGTTTTGCCGCTAAATTTTCTTTTACATTAGATGACTTTCCCCAAGCTGAGAATAACTTAGTCAAGGTTGCTTTCATATCTTTGGAAGCAAAATCACCAACGATACAAATAGCAGCATCATTAGGCTTATAATTTGCATTATAGAACTCTTTTATATCCTTAACAGTCAATTTGCTTACCGTTGCATTATTTCCGTTAATTACATTACCATAAACGTGGCTTCCAAACAACAACGTTTCAAAATACGGTCCAATTACCGATCTTGGACTTTCTTTTTGCTGTTCGAGGGATACTAGCAAACGGCTTTTCTCTTTATCGAACTCAGTCTTATCAAAAACTGGATTGAGCATTATTTCTTTGATAATTTCTAAAACTTTGGCTTTGTCTTTCGATGCAAAATTAGAGGTAATTCCTGCAAATTCTTTGGTAGCATAGGTGTCAACATTGGCACCAATGAAATCCAATTCTTCGTCCAGTTTTGTTTTAGGGAAGTTTTTTGTCCCATGTTTTAAAGCTGTTGCGGTCAGCGAAGCCAAACCAGCTTTTTCATAATCATAAATTGCACCTGCAGAAAGTATTGCCGAAACACTGATAGTGGGCACATCGTGTTGTTCCATCAAGGAAATAGTGAGGCCATTCGGCAATTTGAAAGTGCTATAATTAGGTACTTTAAAGCCCTGAGCTGATAGATTTATACTAATTACTAACAGGCAGAATATCGTGATTTTTTGTTTCATCCTTTCCATAATTTTATTCTTCAACATTCGTTTTTAATATTCCAACTGTTCTATTACTTTTAATTAAATACTTATTGGCAACTCTCTGAACATCAGCTACGGTAATTTTATTGTAATTAGCTGGAGCATCAAACATTTTTCGATAATCGCCAAAAAAGACTTCATAAGTTCCGATATTATTGGACTTTCCGTTAATGGTTTCCACTTGACCATAAAACTCCATTAATTTTTGATTTTTAATTTTTTGAAGTTCCTTGTCGCTAATTCCATCTTTTTTAATTTTTTCAATCTCAGTATAAATCCCTTGCTCCAAATCCGATTCTTTTACATCTTTATTAGCAACAGCATACACATTGAAAAGATTAGGATCAAAAGTATCTCCAAAATCAGTAAACACCTGCGTTGCTAATTGCTTTTGGTCAACCAGTGCCGAATACAATCGAGAAGAATTTCCGCTCGAAAGAATTGAACTCAAAATATTCAAGGCATAATAATCTTCATTTTTAGATTCTGGAGTTTTGTAGCCAATCATAAAATAAGGCGTTGCCACTTCTTTTTGCACTATAATTCTCCGTTCACCAGTTTGAGGTGGCTCCACAATATGAACTTTTGGCGGTTCAGGTTGGGCCGGAATGGGTTCCAAATATTTTTTGGCTAATTCCTTTACTTTATCCAATTTTATGGCTCCTGAAACTACAACCACGCAATTGTTTGGCGCATAATAGGTTTTGAAATAACGCTCTAAATCTTGTTGCGTCCAGTTTTTCATATCGTCTTCATACCCAATTACTGGCCAATGATAGGGATGTTCCTGAAAAGCTGTTGCTTGCATCGATTGTGCCAAAAGTCGCCAAGGTGAGTTTTCGAGACCTGTTCTACGCTCGCTCAGCACCACTCCTCTTTCACTTTCAACAATTTTTGGATCAATGCTCAAACTTGAAATACGGTCTCCTTCGAGATCAAAAATAATTTCTGTTGAAGCAGCTGGAAACCAATCGGTGTACACTGTAACATTTTCAGTTGTGTACGCATTATTCGAACCACCGTTGAATTCCATCGTGCGGTCAAATTCTTTTGGACCATATTTCTTAGCTCCATTGAACATCATATGTTCAAAAAAGTGAGAAAGTCCTGTGATTCCTTGGTATTCATTTCGGCTGCCCACTTTATAAAAAAAGTACATATTGGCATTGGGAATCGAAAAATCTTCAACGACTAGAAACTTCATTCCATTGTTGAGCGTAAACGTTTTTACATCATCGGCTTTCATTTGTGCCTGACTTGTGAAAGTCAGCAAAAGCATCAGTAAGAGTGTTGTTTTTTTCATGAATTATTGAATTAATTTTGGCTAAAAATACTAAATCTTTATATACTATTGAATTTTAAATTTTCAAAACATTCTCCTCGCTTTTTCCAAGTCTTCGGGCGTGTCTATACCAATACTTTTGTCGGCAGTTTCTACCATTTTAATTCGTTTTCCAAATTCTAGATAGCGTAGTTGTTCCAGTTTTTCGGAAGCTTCCAAGGTTTTCATCGGTAGTTTATAAAAATCCATCAAGGCATGTTTTCTAAAAGCATAAATACCAATATGTTGCATATAGCGAACGCCCACATTTTTCTCTCTTGGATGCGGAATAACAGAACGCGAAAAGTACAAAGCAAAACCGTTTTGATCCACCACTACTTTTACATTATTCGGATTGTTTATTTCGTCTTCCTCTGTAATTTCAAACATCAAGGACGCTAAATCTACTTTGTTTTCGGAATCATTTTTATAGACTTCAATCAGTTTTTCTAAAGCTTCTGTGTTGATAAAAGGTTCATCGCCTTGAACATTCACTACAATATCCACTTCCATATTTTCGACTGCTTCAGCAATTCTATCACTTCCTGATTCGTGTTCCTTGATGCTCATTATGGCTTTGCCTCCGTTGGAAACTATTTCATCAAAAATCAAATCGGAATCGGTAACCACAAAAACAGCATCAAAAAGATGGGATTGTTGCGCTGCTTGATATGTTCTTAAAATCACAGTTTTCCCTCCCAAATCTTCCATTAATTTGGCGTGAAATCTAGTTGAGGCGTAACGTGCTGGAATGACTGCTATTATATTCATTTCAATTTATTCTTGTTTGGTTTCTGTAAACTCGTACTCTTTGTTATTCATTTCAAGGCTTATTTCTTTGGCTTTGAATTTTACATTAGCATCATCTAAAATTTCTAATGTGTAAATATCTGTTTTCCCATCGCTTTCAAATGTTTCATAATACAAGCCGTCTTCAAATTTCCATTTTCCTTTATCAATAAAATTTTCAACTTCGCAATTTTTAATTACCATATATGTTCTAATAAAAGTACCATTTGTATTATGTACAGTAATCCAATATTTGGTCATACCTTGTTTTTGATTATCATCTTCAGAACCGCTCCAAGTTCCTATCAAAATATTTTTTATTTTTTTGTCGCTATTTTGCGCAAGACTTGAACAAGAAAGCATTAAAAAAGAGGCAATTGCGATTAGAAATAATTTACTTTTCATAACTATTATAATTTTAAAATTTATTTTTTCAAATATACCATTTTCCCACAAAACCAATTACATAATCTTTACCGAAGTCATACTCAACGAACCCGCGACTAATTTGTCGTTGAACAAACTCAGTTCTTCAGTTTTATCTTTTAATCCTAGTGTGTAAATCAAAGGCAAATAATGGTCTGGTGTGGGAATTGCAATTTGTAAAGCCTTGCTTTGTTTTTCATAATCAATCAAAGGTTGGAAATTGCCGTCTAATAAATAATTATTTACCGTTTCTCTGGCTTCAATCGCCCAATGGTAGCCGTAATTGTCTTTGTCAAAATTAGGAAAATCTGCCAATCTCAGATTATGCACGATATTACCGCTTCCAATAATCAGGATGCCTTTTCGGCGCAAATCGTTTAGTTTCTTGGCCAATTCAAAATGATATTGAGTCGATTTGGTGTAATCAATACTCAACTGAATTACAGGAACATTCGCTTCGGGATACAAGTGTTTAATTACACTCCAAGCTCCGTGATCCAAACCCCAATGCGTGTCCAGTTCGACGTCAACAGGTTTCAATAATTCTTTAGTTTCAAATGCCAACTTCGGACTTCCTTTGGCTGGATATTCCACCTCAAACAACGCTTGCGGAAAACCGCCAAAATCGTGAATCGTTCTTGGTATTTCCATTGAGGTAACCTTAGTTCCGTTGGTAAACCAATGCGCCGAAATACACAAAATAGCATTGGGTTGTGGTAATGTTTTAGCCAAATTTCGAAAGCCTGTCACAAACTGATTTTCCTCGATGGCGTTCATTGGACTCCCGTGTCCTAGAAATAAAACCGGCATTTTTTCGGTGTTTGAAAAAGTGCTAGATATTATATGTAAGTCTTTTAATGTATTCATAATCAATCTGATTTAAATTATTGAACCATATAAATCATATAAGTTTTTCCTTGATTTTGCTTTTATGACTTATATGTTTAATGAATTTATTCCACAAAACTTTCATCCTTAAATCCTATCAAATATAACTTGTTTTTCGCTCTCGTCATAGCAGTGTACAACCAGCGAATGTAATCTCTGTTGATGCCGTCTGGCAAATACGGTTGCTCGATAAAAACAGTATTCCACTGCCCTCCTTGCGATTTATGACAGGTAATTGCATACGAAAATTTGACTTGTAAGCCATTAAAATATTCGTTGGCTTTCACTTTTTGGAATTGTTTGAACTTGGTTTCGCCTTCATAATCTTTCAAAACTTCCTGATACAATCTATTGGATTCCTCGTAAGTCAAGGACGGTGATTCGCTTTTTATGGTGTCTAATAAAAGAATCGTTTCGAATGGTTTTTGGTTTGGGTAATCGACCATTCGTATTTTTACTTTGGCAAACTTGAAACTATATAATTCTTGAATTTTGAAAATTTCCAAAACTTCTATAATGTCACCATTGGCAATAAAACCCGCTTCATCAGAATCTTTCAACCAGAAATAATTATTTTTAACGACCATCAAAAAATCTCCGGTTGATAATTCGTTTTCCTTGTCTAAAATCTTCGAACGAATTTGCTCATTGTATTGATTGGCTCTTTTATTAGACCGAACGATGAAAGCTGTATCTTCAATGCTATAATTGCTGTAAGCTGAATTGATGGCATCTTGAATATCGTAACCATCGGTCAAACGAACGATGTCTTTGAATTTCTGCAAATCAAATTTGAATTCGGCAATAAAATCATCCTTCAACAATTCCCGAAGTTCGGTGGCATTAAATAAAATTCCCGAGTTTTCTTCTTGGCGCATTACTTCGTCCAGTTCAATATGTTCTATTTCTTTGTAGTAATTCAAACCCAAAGTTTGAATATCTAAAGCCGGACTTATATCCAAATTCACCGGCGGTAATTGCGCTGTATCTCCCAACAAAATCAACTTACAATTGGTTCCTGAATAAATGTATGAAATCAAATCGTCGAGCAAAGAGCCGTTTTCGTATAACTTAGAATCCGAATTTGTATCTGAAATCATCGAGGCTTCATCGACGATAAAAATGGTCTTGGTGTGTTTATTTTGTTGCAAAGTAAAGGAAACGCCACCACCTGAGGATTTCTTAGGAAAGTAGATTTTTTTATGAATCGTGAAAGCTGGCTTATTCGAATAATTGGCACTTACCTTTGCTGCACGACCCGTTGGCGCCAATAAAACGTATTTTTTATTAATCTCAATTAAATGATTGACGATGGTCGAAATCACGGTCGTTTTTCCCGTTCCAGCATATCCTTTCAAAACAAAAATCGAGTTATTGTAATTGTCTGTCAAGAAAATAGCGATTTTTTGAAAAAAAATATCTTGTTTGTATGTGGGTTGAAAAGGAAATTTTTTCAGTAAAAGACTATAAAAAAGTGAG
>CAMBHH010000021.1 GCA_945866505.1 Flavobacterium psychrophilum | reverse complement strand
AAGTGAGAATTAACTATCTAAAAATGAATCTGTATTGTCTTTTTTCTTAAATAATTTTAGAATCAATAAAATTCCCGCAACGGCTTCGAAAGTCATTCCGATGATTAAGAAAAAAGTAGTCCAATCTTTGGGTTGGTTTGTAATTTTGTAAAACGCACCAATGATAGTCAGTACCGCCCCGATAAGGAACAAAACAAGAATTTGTGGATTTTTCATTCGAAAATAATTATGTTGCTAAGATATTAAATTTGGAATTAAAGAATAGCTTGTGTTTTTATGTAGTTCACATTTCGTTCTTCCAAATAATTCAGAATGTATTCAAAGCAAGTTTCGTATTTCCCAATTAATTCAGGTGGGAAAACACCTTTTTCTGTAAATAAACCTTCTAAAAACAGGGAAGCGACAGCTGTTGCAGTATATCCGGTAGTTCGCGCCATCGAGGAAGTTTGTGTTTCTGGGCAATATTCGTCGTATAAATTATAGACTACTTCTTCAATTTGACCGTTTTTATTTTCTCCTTTTAACGTGACGCGCATTACGGTTAATTCCTCTTCGGTTTCGCCTAATTTCCATTCGTTGAAAAGAATTTTGCTGGTAAAATCTAGTGGCGAAATTTGGGTTCCATTTATCACTATTTTGTTTTCGCTAAAGAATCCGCTGTCTTTCAAAACTCTCACATATTCGACGTGACCAGGATATCGCAATGTTTTTTCCTTCATATTCTTAATATGTGGCATCGTAAATAAAATAGAGCGTAAGCCATCAGAATTAAAAGATTCTAAGGTTCCCACTTTATCAAATTCCACCAATTCGCAGTCGGTTAATGCTTCGCGGATTACGATATTTCCGTTTTCGACAAAGCGAGCGGGACGCGTATATTCTTCGATTACATCTATTGGTGAAAAAGGTGCTTTATAATTAAAAGGCCATTTTTTAACTTTTGGTAAACCACCGACTAAGGTTTCAAAATCGGTCAGTTTTAGTTTTTCGTTGTAATAACCCAAGATAATATTGTGCATTCCAGGTGCAACGCCGCAATCCACTATGGCAGTTACTCCTTTGGCTTTTGCCAAAGCATCTAATTCGAGCGCATTTTCAGGAAAAAAGGAAATATCCACCACATTTTTTCCTGCTTCAATAATAGTTTTTATTGTGTTGAAACCCAGAAATCCTGGAACTGCACAAACCACAAAATCAAAATCGGCAAGAACCGATTGAAGCTTTTTAGTATCGCAAACATCGACTTGTAAAATTTCAATTATCGGATGCTTTTCCTTAACAAAAGAAAGTCGTTGAATACTTAAATCGGCTAAGGTTACGTTATGTTTTTTTGATAAATCAGCAGCTATTGCGCTACCGACCATTCCAGCTCCTAAAACTAATACATTTGTCATAATTATAAAGTATTGGATTTAATAAATATGAAGCTAAGATAGTGTTTCATTTGAATCAATGATATACTCCGACGATGATAATTAAAACAAAAGACTTATAAAGTTTTGACGCCTCATAAGTCTTTTTTAAAATAGATTTTGTTATTGTATTAATTACCCTTGGAAATCACCACCACCATCTTCATCTCTTTTTTGTTGTCTTTCTCTTTCGTTTTTAGATTTGTTCAATCTATAAGTAAAAGCCAATGTAAATTGTCTTTGCGTTCGTTGTCTTTCACTGTAAGATTGGATTAAACCTGGGATAAGCGTTTCCATTTTCATTAGCCTAGAGTTAAAAACGTCATTAATATTGAAGGAAACAGAAGCTTTGTCTTTTAATACATCTTTACTAAAGCCAAGATTCATAGCAAAAATACCCAAAAATTTTCCTTGAGCAGTTTTTTGATCTCCATAATAATTCATATTCGTTTGCCAATCTATTTTTGCCGGTAAAGTAATTTTAGAATTTAATCTTGCTGTCCAAGAAGAAGCATTATTGTCAAAATTTTGAGTAACTACTTGATTGTTAAAATCGGTGTAAGTATAATCTCCATCGGTTGTAGCATTAAAAAAATTGAAATTTGTATTTAGTTTCCACCATTTGTATGGCGAGAAATTTAAAGTGAATTCGAATCCTGTTCTTATTTCTTCGGCTACATTTATAGGTGTTGTAATGATTATAGGAATTCCATTCACAAACTCGCCAGATTCAAGGCGAACAAAAAGAAATACATCGGTAGTCCTATTTGCATAAACCGAAGAACTTAGTGTTATTTTATTCCATTTTCTAAGGTATCCAAAATCAAACGCATCTGTCATTGCTGGATCTAAGTCTGGGTTTCCCAGAAAAATATTAATATTGCTTGAATAATTACTAAAAGGATTAATTAACCTTCCTCTTGGTCGACTAATTCTTCGGCTATAATTAAGCGATAGACTGCTTTCTTTTGAAACTTCGTATGTTACAAAAGCGCTTGGAAAGAAGTTGTTGTATTTTTTTGTGTTAAAATCGCTTGTAATATATTCGTTTACATTGACATTAGTATCTTCCCAACGAAGTCCCATCAAATAAGAGAATTTATTTACTTTAAGTCCATATTGTGTATACAGAGCATTTACATCTTCGATGTATTCTAATTTATTGGTAAAATCGTTATTGACTATGCCATTGTTAAAAACGGTTACATCGCTCAATTGATTGGTGAAACTTCCACGATAACCTGCTTCAAACTGACCTCCTTTGCCTATTGGTAAAACATAATCTAATTGGAATAGTTCTCTGTTTTGTTTTTGATCGTTTAGGGTAATATCATTGCCATTCTGGCTATCGGAAATATTGGATACTTCGTTTTCGTTACTGCTAGAAATTTGCACATCGACATCTAATTTATGCCCGTCTTTCTTGAATTTTTTTTGTAAACTAGATTTAAATTCTACAGCATCATCAGCGCCTTCTTGTTTACTTACCCTTGTTCGATTATCGTTTAATGAAGCGTTTGCATATTGATTATCAAAATTTACATTATCTTGATTTTCTTCGTTGCTTTTTCTATAGTTTACAGAATTAGTCCAGGTGGTAGATTCATTTAGAAATAATTCGATACCTAAATTCCCATTATAGTTTTTGTTAAATTCTCTATTATTTCTGGTCTCTTCTATGTATTGAGGTCTTGTGGGACTTGGGTTTAAATAATTAGTTTCAGTCAGTGATCGTCCTAGATTCAATCTTTTAGCCAGACCTTGATTAGTGAATAAATTATAATTTTTTGACTTAAAATTTAATGTTCCGCTAATACTATTATTTTCAGGATATCCGGTTGCGCCAATAAAAGTTCCATTTAATCCTTGGTTTTTCCCTTTTTTTAAAACAATATTTAATATTCCTGCGCCACCTTCAGCATCATATCTCGCTGAGGGATTAGTAATTACTTCAACTTTGTCGATGGCATCAGCTGAAATTAATTTCAGGGCTTCATTAATATTGATAGCATTTGATGGTTTTCCGTCTATAAAAATGGTAACGTTTTCATTTCCTCTTAAAGCTATTGCTCCCTCAGCACTTACAGAAACTGAGGGTATATTGTCTAAAACATCGCTTACTGTTCCTCCCTTTACCATCAGGTCATTTCCTACACTGTACACTTTCTTGTCCAGTTTAATTTCGACTGTTGTTTTCTCGGCACGGACCACCACTTCACTCAGTTGAGCGGCATCTTCTACTAAAGCAATTTCTCCTAAATTTGTCTTTTCTAAAAGTTTGCGGTCCTTAATAGTTATCGGTGTAAAAGAAATAAATTCAATCTTTATATCGTACACTCCTGGAGTGATATCAATATTAAATTCTCCTTTAGAATTGGTAATTCCTCCTGCAATGGCTTTGGTAGATGTTTCATTTGTAAAAGTAATTGTGGCATATTCGAGAGGTTGTTTGCTCGTCTTTTCGATGACTGTTCCTTTGATTTTTATTTTTGCAACCTGAGGTGTTTGTTGGGAATAATTATTTTGAGAATAGTTATTTATTGAAGTCAATATCGATAGTAAAATTAAAATAAATTTAAGGTTTTTCATCAAGGGTGTTTTTGTATTTTAATTAGAATGCAAAAATAGGATATGGTTTAAGTTACAAATCACAAAGGTTTGTTAATATTAATGACTACAAAATAATAGTTATTGCTTTTGCCCAAGGTCGTGCTATAACAGCTTTGTTCCCTTTAATGACAATAGGTCTTTCGATTAGAATGGGATTCGTGATCATAGCTTGAATAATTTCATCATCAGATATTATTGCGTTTTTGTATTTTTCGATCCAGATTTTTTCTTTTTGACGTACTAATTCAATCGGCTTTATATTTAATTTTTTGATGATAGACTTCAATTCCTCAAACGAGGGTATTTCGTCAAGATATTTGACAACTTTAAATTGTTGACCAGAATCTTCCAAAAAAGCAAGACATTCTCTTGATTTTCCGCAACGGGAATTATGATATATTTGAATCATCGTATTTGTTGTTAATTTTTTTGCAAAGTTGGTAAAAAAACGTAAAATTAGATTAATTTCGGGCTGACAATTGTAGATTCAATTTTATAATCACTTCTATTTTATAAATGTTTATAGAACAAGCATATAAAGGAAAGAATGACTGGTGGCGATTTTTGATTACCACCCTTATGACAGCAGGAATTTTCCTTGCCAATTTTGTTGCCTATTTTATGATGTCAGCAGAACAGATGGATGCTGTTTATAGATCTATGAACGAAATATCAAATAATTGGTCACTAATAATTAATTTGTCACCTTTTGTTTTTTTGTTGGGATTGTTGTTTTTGCTGGTTAGTAATTTGCATGAAAGAAGCATTATTTCGCTTACAACTATAAGAACTAAAGTAGATTACAAAAGAATTATTTTCTCATTTTCATTAATTGTTTTGCTAACAATTATGGTATTTGTAGTCACTTATTTTAACGACAATTCGAATATTATATGGAATTTTAATCCGTTGAAATTTGGTGTTTTATTTATTGTTAGCGTTCTGTTTTTTCCTTGTCAAATCGGACTTGAGGAATATTTATTTAGAGGGTATTTGATGCAGCAAATAGGTATTATTGTAAAAAATAGGTGGTTTCCTTTAGCTTTTACGTCAATAATTTTTGGATTGTTTCACGGCGCTAATCCCGAAGTGGCTAAAATAGGTTATGGGGTTATGGTATTCTACATTGGAACTGGATTATTGCTAGGAATTATTACATTAATGGACGAAAGTTTGGAACTGGCGTTAGGTTTTCATCTTGGAAATAATATGATGGCTGCTTTATTAATTACTTCCGATTATTCTGCAATTCATACTGATGCGGTTTTTAAATATTCTGGCGTCGAAAATCCAGCTGATGTATTATATGAAATGATAATTTCAATTGCAATTGTGTATCCGATAATCTTATATATATTTGCAAAAAGATACAATTGGAAGGATTGGTCATCAAAACTTACAGGTAAAGTTCTACCTCCAAATTAACAAATCATGAAAGAAAATACAATGCGTCAAATAACCTATAAAAACATTCACAATCGTTTTAAATTGAATGGAATCCACATTTCTCGCGAAGAAATGTTTTATGTAGCCTATTGTTTTATAAAAGAAGGAAGACCTTTTGAACAACATATTGGTACTTTCTTACTAGATTGGTTCGACGAGAAATCCTATATTGAATTGAGTACCTCTGGGACTACCGGAATTCCAAAAATTATCAGAATCGAAAAACAAGTCATGTTAGAGTCGGCTTTGGCAACAGGAGATTATTTTGGATTAGAACCTGGAAACACGATGCTACATTGTTTGCCTACCAATTATGTTGCAGGAAAAATGATGTGGGTCCGTTCCTTTATTTTGGGATTGGATATGAAATTTGTGGAACCAACATCAAACCCACTAGCCAAAATGGACGAAAGTTTTGATTTTTGTGCTATGGTGCCACTGCAGGCCAAGAACTCAATTGCAAAACTGAAGAAGAAACGAATAAAAAAATTGATTATAGGTGGTGTAACGATTCACAAAGCTTTAGAAAAAGAATTGGTAAAATTGCCAATGGAAATCTATGAAACCTATGGTATGACCGAAACCATAACCCATATTGCAGCGAAAAGAATTGGAGCCAAAGCCTTTAGTGTTTTGCCAAACGTTTCTGTTTTTAAAGACGAGAGAGAATGTTTGGTTATTAAAGCCAAAAACATTAGCAAAGACCCAATCATTACAAATGACATCGTAGAGTTAATTTCGGACACTCAATTTATTTGGGAAGGAAGATATGACAATGTCATCAACAGCGCTGGAATTAAATTGATGCCGGAACAAATTGAGGATAAATTATCAACCCGAATTCCAAGACGTTATTTTATTTTTGGACAAAACGATGAAACTCTTGGTCAAAAAGTTGTGCTTTATGTTGAAGGAGAACCAATGACTATTGAAGAATCTATTTTTGATGTTTTAAATAAATATGAAATACCGAAGGAAATTGTATTCATACCTAAATTTCAAGAGACTGCCACTGGCAAGATAATGAGAAACGAAAGTGTTTTGCCATAAAGTTAATTCTGAAAAGTAGAAAAATGTATAAAACAAAAAAATCTCAACACCCTTGAGATTTTTTTTGTTTTATTTTTTTACTCTTTCATAATTTTTTATAGCTACAATTTCCGTCAAATTTTCAATTGAGCAAATAAAATTATACTTTAGCATTCTAAAATTTGATACCAAAATGATTAGCGAAAAGCAGTTTAATAACGAATTACAACTCATTATTCAGAATGCCATTCGTGAGGATGTAGGCGAGGGTGATCACAGTTCTTTGGCTTGCATTCCAACTTCGGCAACAGGCAAAGCAAAACTGATAGTCAAGGAAAAAGGCATTATTGCAGGCGTCGATTTCGCTAAAATGATTTTTGAATATGTTGACAATACCCTAAAAGTAGAAACATTTTTAACAGATGGAACTCCCGTACAATACGGAGATGTAGTTTTTTATGTTTCAGGAAGTTCGCAATCCATTCTCAAAGCCGAAAGACTCGTGCTCAATTCGATGCAACGAATGAGTGCCATTGCCACAAAAACCAAAAGCTATGTCGATTTTCTAAAAGGAACAAAAACAAAAATTCTGGATACGCGAAAAACAACACCCGGTTTCCGTGCTTGCGAAAAATGGGCAGTGACCATTGGCGGAGGCGAAAACCACCGTTTTGCATTGTATGATATGATTATGCTCAAGGATAACCACATTGATTTTGCGGGCGGAATTACCTTGGCAATCAACAAAACCAAAGCGTATCTCAAAGAAAATAATCTCGATTTAAAAATCATTGTCGAGGCCAGAGATTTGGATGAAATCAAAGAAATTCTAAAAAGTGATGGAATTTATAGAATCTTAATCGATAATCTCGATTTCGAAGATACCAAAAAAGCAGTTGCCTTGATTGGAGATAAATGCCAAACAGAATCTTCTGGAAATATCAATGAAAATACCATTCGTAGCTATGCTGAATGTGGCGTTGACTATATTTCGTCCGGAGCATTGACGCATTCCATTTACAATATGGATTTGAGTTTGAAAGCTTTTTAGTTAAGATAGCAGGTGGCAGTTCGCAGTTCGCAGCTTGCAGTTCTCCTTTTACAGATTTCAGTTTGCAGGTAGCGAAATTTGGAGATGTAAAATGAATTTAAAATAATAAGTATGAGATTTCAGGATTTATTAGCTTATAAGAAATCATTTGAACTAGCAATGGATATTTTTTCTATTTCAAAAATTTTTCCATCTGAAGAAAAATACTCATTGACAGATCAAATTAGGCGATCTACTATAAGTGTATCCGCTAATATAGCAGAAGCTACAAGAAAAAGAAGATATGAGAAGCATTTTAATTCAAAATTAACCGATAGTCACGCAGAAAATTCTGAAACTCAGGTTTGGCTTGAATATTCACATGCCTGCAATTATATCGATACTATTAAGTTTGAAATGTTAACATCTAAAAGTCTTGAAGTTGGTAAGTTGTTAAATTATATGATGAATAATCCAGATAAATTTTCATGAATATTTCAAACTGCAGCCTGAAATCTGAAATCTGCCACCTAAAGAAATGAGTAAAGAAATAGAAGAAAGAATAGAAAAAATTCCAATACTACGCAACATAGTTCGTCCTCTAAAACGGATTAAACTGCCGTGGTTAGCCGGATTGTCTTTTTATGATTTATTAGAATTGTATATTGTTGGAATACTAGAAGGAGGTTTGACTTACCACGCAAGCGCCATTGCTTTTAGTTTTTTTATGGCATTGTTTCCCTTTGCGTTATTTATTTTGAATCTAATTCCTTACATCCCCATCGAAGGATTTCAAGATGATTTCCTTCAATTTGTCAAAGATGGAGTACCACCAAACACCTATGATGCTATTTATAAAATTATTAGTGATATCCTCAATAATAGCCATTCAGGATTGTTATCTACAGGTTTTTTGCTTTCCATTTTTCTTATGGCAAATGGATTGACTGGTATTTTGGGTGGTTTCGAATCCTCCAAGCACGTACTTATTAAAAGAGGATTTCTTAATCAATATTTAGTAGCTTTGGGAATGTCATTAGTATTGTCATTTCTGTTATTGGCAACTATTGCAATAATTGTAGTTTTTGAAGTTTTTATTCAACAAACAATGATACAGGATGTACTAAGCGATCGGATTCCACTGATTATTTTAGGTCGATATGCTTTTGTGCTTTTAATGATTTTGCTCACAAACTCTATGCTTTTTAAGTTTGGTACAACTCAGCATAAAGAACGTGTTTTTATATCTATTGGTTCGGTTTTTACGACCATTCTAATAATTTTAGATTCCTATGTTTTTGGAATTTGGGTAATCAAATTTTCAAAATACAACGAATTGTATGGTTCTATAGGAACATTATTGATAATGATGTTTTACATTTGGATTAACTGTGTTATTTTGTTGCTCGGATTCGAATTGAATGCGACAATAAGTAAATTAAGGCTTGCACATTCAAAAGTCAACACATAATTCTTACCCAAAATGCATTTCATTGAAGTAATTTTGCCACTTTCCCTTCCTAAGACGTTTACCTACAGCGTTTCAGAAGCCGAGTACAATTATATTAGAAAAGGAATGCGGGTGGCAGTCCCTTTCGGCAAAAGTAAGATCTACACAGCTCTAGTTATAGAAAATCACCAAAACAAACCTACTTTATACGATGCCAAGGAAATTCACCAAATCCTTGACGAAAAACCCATTGTTACAGAAATCCAAATCGCCCATTGGCAGTGGATTGCTTCCTACTATATGTGTGCCATTGGTGATGTGTATCGTGGAGCAATGCCATCGGCACTTTTGCTGGAAAGCGAAACGATTATTTCTCAAAAACAAGATGGTTTCGTAGATGAAGGCCTGCTTTCAGATGATGAATTCTTGATTTATCAAGCCTTACAACAGCAAAGTTCCTTGAAAGTTCAGGAGATAATGAGTATTTTGAACAAAAAGAATATTTTTCCTGTTATCCAAAAATTGATGGATAAAAATATTCTGATTCTCCAAGAAGAAATGCTAGAAACGTATACGCCAAAACTCATTCGATATGTAAAATTACATTCCAAATACGATTCAAATGAAAGCTTGGGCGAATTATTGGAAGTACTTAAAAATGCCAATAGACAAAAGGAATTTGTCTTAAGTTATTTTCAATTGAGTGCTTCAGAGAAAAAGCCAATTACGGTAAAAAGGTTAGTTGAAGCAGCTAAATCTAGTTCAACAATTGTCAATGCATTAATCGATAAAGAAATTTTCGAAGAATATTACATACAAGAAGATCGTGTTAATTTTTCAGGAAAAACCAAAGAGAAACAACTTCAATTAAGTGAAGCACAGCAAGCGGCTTTCGAAGAAATAAAGCAAAGTTTTGTTCAAAAAGAAGTTTGTCTTTTGCACGGTGTAACATCGAGCGGAAAAACCGAAATCTACATCAAACTTATTGAACAGTATATAAAGGAAGAAAAGCAAATTCTTTATTTACTGCCCGAAATTGCCTTAACAACCCAATTGGTGCGAAGATTACGAGATTATTTTGGGAATAAAGTAGCCGTTTTTCATTCAAAATACAGTAACAACGAAAGGGTAGAAGTCTGGCAACAAGTTTTAGAGCAATCGCCCAAAGCCCAAATTGTCATCGGCGCAAGGTCGGCTTTGTTTTTGCCTTTTTCCAACTTGAGATTGGTAATTGTAGATGAAGAACACGAGCAAACCTTCAAACAAGTGGATCCTTCTCCAAGGTATCATGCCAGAGATACTTCTATAGTTTTGGCAAACAGCCATAAAGCAAAAGTACTCTTAGGTTCGGCTACGCCAAGTATCGAAACCTATTTTAATGCGCAATCTGGGAAATATGGTTTAGTCGAAATTTCAAAAAGATATGGCAATGTCAAAATGCCAGAAATCGAATTGGTGGACTTGAAAGACAAATACTTCCGAAAAAAAATGTCGGGACATTTTAGTGATACTTTGATTCAGGAAATCACCAATGCGTTGTCATTGGGTGAGCAAGTTATTTTGTTTCAAAATCGCAGGGGTTATTCGCCTATTATCGAATGTTTGACTTGTGGTCACGTTCCGCAGTGTCCACAATGCGATGTGAGTTTGACTTATCATAAACATAAAAATCAATTGCGTTGTCATTATTGCGGTTATTCTATGGCAAAACCAACTAATTGTCATTCTTGCACTAGTGTTCATCTGACCACAAAAGGTTTTGGAACCGAGCAAATTCAGCAAGAATTAATTGAACTATTTCCAAATGCAAAAGTTGGTCGAATGGATCAAGATACGACTCGCGGGAAATTTGGGTTCGAAAAAATTATTGATAGTTTCAAAAATCGTGAAGTGGAAATTCTAGTAGGAACTCAAATGCTAGCCAAGGGTTTAGATTTTGATAACGTAAGTTTGGTGGGGATAATGAACGCCGATAATATGTTGTATCATCCTGATTTCAGAGCTTTTGAAAGAAGTTTCCAAATGATGACTCAGGTTTCTGGCCGCTCAGGACGTTCGGAAAAACAGGGAAAAGTAATTATTCAGACTTACAACCCAGATCACAATACAATTCAGCAAGTGGTTCACAATAACTATATAGGAATGTTTAAGGAACAATTGTACGAAAGGCAAATTTATAAATATCCTCCTTATTTTAAACTGATAAAGCTAACCTTGAAACACCGAGATTTCGACAAACTCAAAGACGGTTCGATGTGGTTGTATCAGGTGATGCAACAGAATTTTACTATTCCAGTTCTTGGCCCAGAAGAACCACCAATTTCAAGAATTAGGAACGAATACATTAGGACTATAGTGGTAAAAATTCCGACCAACCAGTCCTTGCAAGGCACAAAAAAAACTATCCAGAAAATACTAAATAGTTTTGATGTTGTTTCACAATACCGATCAATAAAAGTTTCTGTGAATGTTGATTTTTATTAGTTAATTGACAAGGCTTTCACTAAATCTTCTTTTTTATGACGGCTTAAAGGAATTTTTGTGCTTCCAATTTCAGCAAATCTACTGTTAAAGCGTTCCACTTTATCAATATTGATAATGTATGATTTGTGCACTCTAACAAATTTATCTTTTGGAAGATCTTTTTCGAAAGATTTCATTGTTGAAAGTACTAAATTGCTATCATCCTCAGTCACTACTTTTACATAATCACCAAAAGCTTCAATCCATTTTATTTTAGAAGTAAAAATTTTTAGTTTTTTTAGATTGCTTTTAATGAAAATATGATCACCATCTTCATCTTGAATTTCTGATTTTAGCAAATGCAAATCCAAGGCTCTTTTAACAGAAGCATTAAATCGCTCTACTGCAATAGGTTTTTGTAGATAATCCGTCGCATCATAATCAAAAGCCTTTACAGCATACTCTGCCTTGGAGGTGATAAAAATAATTTGCGGTTTAATTTTTAAACCATCCAAAAAAGCGAAACCACTTATAACTGGCATCTCAATATCCAAAAAGATTAAGTCCACATCGTGAATAGTCATACATCCTTTTGCTTCTATTGCGTTAGAAAAATCTCCAATTAAATGTAGATTGGGGTGATTATTTACTAACTTCGTGATAATCATTCTCTGAATGGAACTATCATCTACCACAACACAATTTAGTTTCATATATTTGTTGACATAAAGATTCGGTATAGTAAAAGTAATATATGAAATTCAAACAACCTAATTTTATCGACTTTTTTAACCTTATGACGATTAAAGCTTAGTTTTATTTGTATATTAGAAATAAAAGATTACTTTTGCAGCCAATTTAACAAATACAAACAATAATTTATGAATCATTATGAAACTGTTTTCATTTTAAATCCCGTTTTATCTGAAGTTCAGGTAAAGGAAACAGTAAGCAAATTTGAAGATTTTCTTACAAGCAGAGGAGCAGAAATGGTGTCGAAAGAGGATTGGGGTCTAAAAAAAATGGCCTATGAAATCCAAAACAAAAAAAGTGGCTTCTACCACTTATTTGAATTCAAAGTAGAAGGAGAAGTCCTACTTGCTTTTGAAACTGAATTTAGACGTGACGAAAGAGTAATGCGTTTCTTGACTGTAAGCCTTGATAAACATGCAATCTCTTGGGCTGAAAGAAGAAGAGCGAAACTTAAATCTACAAAAGCTTAATTATTATGGCAACATTACAACAATCTGCTTCAGGAAAAAAAGACGGAGATATCAGATATCTTACTCCTTTGAACATAGAAACAAACAAAACTAAAAAGTATTGTCGTTTCAAAAAATCAGGTATCAAATATATTGATTATAAAGATGCTGATTTCTTATTGAAATTTGTAAATGAGCAAGGAAAAATACTTCCTCGTCGTTTGACTGGAACATCATTGAAATATCAAAGAAAAGTGTCTGTAGCTGTGAAGAGAGCACGTCACTTAGCATTAATGCCATACGTGGCCGATTTGCTAAAATAATAAATAAAAAATCAGTTGTTGCCTCGCCAAAGGCGGGCTAACTTCTAATAACAAAAGGACAACAACATGGAAATTATATTAAAAAAAGACGTTCAAAATTTAGGCTTTAAAGATGATGTGGTAAATGTTAAAAATGGTTACGGTCGTAACTTTTTGATTCCACAAGGTCACGGGCTATTGGCAACTCCTTCTGCAAAGAAAGTGTTAGCTGAAAATCTAAAACAAAGAGCTCACAAAGAAGCTAAGGTGGTTAACGATGCAAAAGCTTTGGCTGAAACATTGAAAGCATTAGAAATTAAAATTTCTGCAAAAGCAGGTGGAGAAAAGCTTTTTGGATCTATCACAAATATTGATATTGCTGAAGCTTTGGACAAAGCAGGTCAAGCAATTGATAGAAAGTTTATCACTAGTGGTATTGTAAAACGTACAGGTAAATATGCTGCAAGTATCAGATTACACAGAGATGTAGTAGTTGAATTACCTTACGAAATTATTGCTGAAAAATAACAGTTTGTTAACTCTTTGTTAATAAATTATGAAAAATCACTCTTTGAGTGATTTTTTTTTGGCTAATTTTGCCGAAACTTAAATCAAAAAATATGAGAAAAATTTTTACACTATTGTTTTTTGCAATTGGCCTTCAGGCTACAATTGCGCAAACTACCACCTCAAACATTAAAGGTACTGTAAAAAGTAGCAATAATGAATTTTTGCCAGCAGCTACAGTTTTGGCGATACATACTCCTACAGGGACGAAATATTCGACAGTTTCGAATGCTGATGGGCGTTTTAGTATGTTAAATATGAAAATTGGTGGACCTTATAAAGTGACTGCAACTTTTGTAGGATATCAAACTCAGGAAATTACTGATGTATTTCTTGAATTAGGAAAAACTTCCGCACTTGAATTTGTTTTGGTTAGTGAAAGTCAAAGCTTAAATGAAGTTAAAGTAACTTCAAAAAGCAAAGTGTTTGGAAGTGGGCGAACTGGTGCTGAAACAACTATTGGTAGAAAAGAATTGTCTACTTTGCCTTCTATATCGAGATCTGCTGAAGATTTTACACGATTAGAGCCTTCTGCTAGTGGAGGTTCATTTGGTGGTAGAAATGATCAATACAACAACTATTCTTTGAATGGAGCAATTTTCAACAATCCTTTCGGATTAGATGCTGCTACTCCAGGTGGGCAAACAGGGGCACAGCCAATTTCATTAGATGCAATTGAACAAATCCAAGTAGCAGTGGCTCCTTATGATGTTACTTTATCTGGCTTTACAGGTGCTTCTGTAAATGCAGTAACAAAATCAGGTACAAATGAATTTCACGGAACTGCTTACGGATATTTTAGAAATGACGCTATGACCGGAAATAGAGTTAAAGGTCAAGACATTGTCGTTCCAAATTTAGAGCAAACTCAAGCTGGTTTTAGTGTTGGTGGACCAATACTAAAAAATAAATTATTCTTTTTTGCTAATTATGAAATTGATCAACGTAGTGATTCAGGTTCAAATGTTGTTGCTAATGATGGAAATAGTACAACAGGTGTAAATGAATCTAGAGTTTTAGCAACAGATTTAATGTATGTTTCTACCGAATTGGGTAAACTTGGATACAATTCAGGTGCTTACCAAGGTTTTACTCATTATTCAAATTCTAGTAAAGGAATTGTAAAGTTTGATTGGAATATTAGCGATAATCACAAGTTAGCGTTCATTTATAACTTTTTAGATGCATCTAAAGATAAGCCTGCGCACCCAACAGCTATTCGTCGTAGAGGACCAGATAACAATACAATGCAGTTTGAAAACTCAGGTTATGAAATCAACAACCAAATTAGTTCTTTTTTAGTTGAATTGAATTCTAAGTTTACGGAAACTATTTCTAATAAATTGCAAGCAGGTTATACTCATTTTAATGATTTTAGAAATCCTTTTTCTGCTCCAGCGCCGGTTATTAGTATAACAAAAGACGGTTCACCATATATTATTGCTGGACACGAGCCTTTTTCTATCAATAACAGATTGGATCAAAAAGTACTGCAAATCACCGATAATTTGAACATTGTTCGAGGAAACCATACTTTTACGGCTGGTTTTTCTTTTGAAAAATTTATCTTCAAAAATTCATTCAACTTAAAAGGATATGGTTTTGAAGTTTTCAATAGTGTTACTTTAGATCAATTTACCGAAAAAATAAATAATGGGTTCTATGCAGATCAATTTGCCAGCGCTCAAGCAACATTTAATGCCAGAAACAGTTTTGAAGCAGGAACTAACGGAGGTTGGAATTTATCTGAAACAACTGTGGGACAATTGGCTTTTTATGCCCAAGATGAATGGAATTTAAATGATAATTTTAAATTGACCTATGGATTAAGAGCCGATAAGCCATTATATTTTAATACAGCGGAAAACATTCAAAAATTTATTGATACCGATAACTCAGAAGGATATCTTCCAGGAATCAATTATTATGATCCTAAAGACGGAAGTACTGTGAATCTAGACTCAACAGTATTACCAGGAAATGCTCTATTGTGGTCTCCTAGAGTTGGTTTCAATTGGGATGCTAATGGTGACAAAACAACTCAATTACGTGGTGGAACAGGTATTTTTACCGGAAGATTGCCATTTGTATGGATTGGAAATCAAGTAAGTGGAATTGATCCATTTTTCTACCAAGTCGTTGATACTGATTTTAAATTCCCTCAAGTTTGGAGAACAAGTTTAGGCTTGGATCATAAATTTAAAGGAGACTATATTTTGACTGTTGATATGTCCTATAATAAAGATTTAAATGCAGTACATGTTCAGGATTGGGGATTGAAAACACCAACTAGCAAATTAGTAGGTGCAGATGATAGACCAATATATGCTGCAAGTGATAAAGGTGTTTGGACTGATTTTGGATTCCCTGCAGATTCTCACGCATATGTATTAACTAATTCTAACAAAGGAAGTGCATTTAATACTTCGGTAAAACTTCAAAAAACGTTTAATAATGGACTGTTTGCCAGCGTTGCATACAACTATTTGAAATCAATGGATGTTAATTCAATCGAAGCTGAGATTACAGGAGATGCATTCAATTTTAATCCTGCTTTAGGAAATGTCAATAGTGATGTACTTTCTAATTCTAAATATGGAGATACGCACCGTTTCATTGGTGTAGGTTCTAAAAAATGGAAATACGGAACTGATGGTAAGTGGGCAACAACAGTGTCAACTTTCTTTGAATATGCTCAAGGAGGACGTTTTAACTACACATATGGTGGTGATGTTAATAATGATGGAGCATTTGGAAATGACTTAATTTATATCCCAACAACTGCTGAGATTGCTACAATGACTTTTTCTGGTGCTGGTCAAGGAGCAGCATTTGACAACTACATTAATCAGGATGATTATTTAAGTGAAAGAAGAGGTCAATATGCTGAACGTTACGGCGCCTTAGCACCTTGGAGAGGAAAATGGGATTTCAAATTCTTGCAAGATTATAACTTTAAAGTAGGTGCTTCAAAAAAAGTAAATACCATTCAATTGAGTCTTGATGTATTAAATCTTGGTAATTTATTAAATTCTGATTGGGGTTTAATTCAACAACCTAACAGTGTTCAACCAATTGGTGTAACTGTGGATCAAACTACGAAAATTCCAACCTATACCTTTAACGGTAGTCAGACCAAAACATTTAGCTATGACGCTAGTTTAGCTTCAAGATGGCAAGCGCAATTTGGTATCAGATATATTTTCTAATTATCAGAAAAGTTATAAATTAGCCTTCTCGTTCGAGAGGGCTTTTTTTTAATCTGAACTTGTTTCAGATTCTATTTTTAAATTAATTGCATCTTTTTCTATAGAAGATGCTGACCCGAGCAATTGCGAACAGGCATAGCAAATAAATTCAGCATAAATGAAATACTCCAGATTAACTAAAGAGCAGTTCGACGAATTACACCAAGAATTTATCAATTTCCTAGCAACACAAGCGATTGATAAAGCAGAATGGGATAAAATTAAAACTTCAACACCAGAAGTTGCCGAGCAAGAATTAGATGTTTTCTCTGATTTGGTTTGGGAAGGTGTATTAAGTAGAGCCGAATATTTAGAACATTTTTCCAAAAATCATATTTTCCTTTTTCAATGTTTTGATAAGGATATAAAATCTATTGTTTTGAAATCATTGGTTCCTGAAACCGATTTTTTAACTAAAGAAGGTTTGCAATGGTTGAGCGACAACATGTTTACCGATACTATAGAAATCAAAACGGGTTTAAAAGTTTTTACCGAAGAGCGCAACAGTTCTATTTTTCAATTGATCCAACAAGGAGCGTTTTTGAGCGACGGACAATTATTCAAGCAAATAATTTCGATTATTGAATCGTAATTTTATCGTTGTTTCTATTAAATTGGTTATTTTAGTCCTTTATTTTTAAAGCTTAAATAGCCAATTTTATTTTCTATGGACGTTCAAAATTCAATTCAAGCACTACAAGAGGAATTAAACCAGCACAATTACAATTATTATGTGTTGGATACGCCAACTATTTCTGATTTTGATTTTGACCAAAAACTCAAGCAACTTCAAGAGTTAGAAAGTAAACATCCGGAATATTTTGATGAAAATTCACCAACACAACGGGTAGGCGGTTCTATCACAAAAAATTTCCAAACCGTAAAACACGACCACAGAATGTATTCTTTGGATAATTCGTATTCCAAAGAAGAATTATTGGAATGGGAAAAACGGGTTCAAAAAGTACTTGGCGACGTTCAATTAGAATTCACCTGCGAATTAAAATACGATGGAGCTTCAATAAGCATTACTTATGAACACGGAAAATTAAAACGTGCAGTTACCCGCGGCGATGGCGTTCAGGGCGATGATGTTACCAATAATATAAAAACTATTAAAGCAATTCCGTTAAGGTTAAAAGGAGATTTTCCCGAGACTTTTGATGTTCGTGGCGAAATTATTTTGCCTTTTGCCGGTTTCGAAAAAATGAATCAGGAATTAATTGAAATTGGTGAAACACCTTATTCTAATCCAAGAAATACCGCCTCAGGAAGTTTGAAATTACAAGATAGTTCTGAAGTTGCGAAAAGACCATTAGATTGTTTGCTGTATTTTATAATTGGGAATAAATTGCGTTTTAAATCTCAATTCGAAGGTTTGGAAACTGCTAGAAATTGGGGTTTCAAAGTGCCAAAAGAATCCAAATTGGCGCAAAGTATGGCAGAAGTTTTCCAATTTATTGAATATTGGGATGTTCACCGACACCAACTTCCTTATGAAACGGATGGTGTGGTTATCAAAGTTAATAGTTTTCAGCATCAAGAAGAATTGGGTTTTACCGCCAAATCACCTCGTTGGGCAATCGCTTATAAATTCAAATCAGAACAGGTTTCAACAAGATTAAACTCGATTTCGTATCAAGTGGGAAGAACGGGAGCAATTACTCCAGTGGCCAATTTAGAGCCAGTGCAATTAGCTGGAACAATTGTAAAACGCGCTTCTTTGCACAATGCCGACCAGATTGAAAAATTGGATATTCGCATTGGCGATACTGTTTTTGTTGAAAAAGGAGGAGAAATTATCCCGAAAATTATAGCAGTAGATTTGAGTAAACGTGCAGGCAATTCTGAACCTACAAATTACATCACACATTGTCCAGAATGTCAAACGGAATTAATTCGTGGCGAAGGCGAAGCCAATCATTATTGCCCAAATTTTTATGGTTGTCCACCGCAAATTATTGGAAGAATCCAGCATTTTATTTCTAGAAAAGCAATGGATATTGAAGGTCTTGGAGGTGAAACGGTCGCATTACTTTACAATAATAATTTAGTTCAAAATTACGCTGATTTGTATGAGTTAACTGTGGACCAAATATTACCTTTGGAACGAATGGCTCATAAATCGGCAGAAAACTTGGTGAATGGAGTTGAAAATTCAAAGAATATTCCTTTCGAACGTGTTTTGTATTCGCTTGGTATTCGATTTGTCGGAGAAACAGTGGCTAAAAAATTAGCAAAACATTACGGAAATATAGATGCTTTAAGTCAAGCCAGTTTGATGGATTTGATTTTGGTAGACGAAATTGGTGATAGAATTGCACAAAGTGTGATTGAATTCTTTGAAAATCAAGAAAACCGAAGTATTATTGAACGTTTGAAAAGTTACGGACTTCAGTTTGAAACTATCGAAATCATAAATCCAAATGCAACGAATAAACTGGATGGAAAAACCTTTGTAGTCTCAGGTGTTTTCGAGCAATTTTCTCGAGATGATTTGAAAAAAGCCATCGAAGACAACGGCGGAAAAGTAGGAAGTTCCATTTCTGCCAAAACGGATTATGTGGTGGCTGGAGCCAATATGGGACCAGCAAAATTAGAGAAAGCAGTCAAATTGAATATTCCTATACTATCGGAAAATGATTTTATGAAAATGATAAACGATGTGGAATAGACTCTAAAAAAATTAAACCACAATAGATTTCCCTTCAGCAGTTTTCGATTTATCATTATCAAAATAAAAGTCTATACGACCTAAGTTGATGCCATAACAGCCTACTTGATTGACCAAAACTTCTTTACCATCCGCGTTTTTTACAATCGTTGGTTTGTCAAGAAATGTGTGAGTATGACCGCCAATTATTAAATCAATATCTTTGGTTTTCTCTGCCAATTTTAAGTCGGATATTTTATTAGCATCGTCTTTGCTGTATTTATAACCAAGATGCGAAAGACAAATAACTAAGTCACATTTGTTTTCTTTCTTCAGAATTCGAACCATATCTTGGGCTGTTTCTAAAGGGTCGTTGTAGACAGTTTCTTTAGACATTCTTTTGTCAACAAGTCCTTGAAGTTCAATTCCAAGTCCAAAAACACCGATTTTGATTCCATTTTTATTAAAAATCTTAAATGGTTTTACAAAACCATCCATCGAAGTATTCTTGAAATCATAGTTTGCCGAAACAAATTCGAAAGTAGCGTGAGGCATTTGGGCGGCTAGACCATCAACACCATTATCAAAATCGTGATTGCCTATCGCTGATAAATCATATTTCATCATACTCATCAATTTGAATTCCAATTCGCCACCATAATAATTAAAATAGGGAGTTCCTTGAAAAATATCTCCAGCATCCAGCAACAAAACATTTGGGTTTTCTTGACGAATCGTTTCTATCAATGAAGCTCTTCTGGCTACACCACCCATATTTGGATTTCGAGGATCATCTATTGGGAAAGGGTCAATATGACTGTGAACATCATTAGTATGAAGTATCGTGATTTGTTTTATATTAGATTTAAAACTGCTCAACGACAAACCTAAGCTCAATAATGCTGTACTTGCAGCCGTTTTTTCGATAAAATCTCTTCTTTTCATTTTATATTTTTTTTAATCTAAAATCTGCAATCTAAAATATCACTCAACACTAATTCTAATGTCTTTTATAACTGGAATCGTATCCACTTCTTTGAAATAATCAATAAGGACATTTCGTAGCTTATAATCTAAATCGTATTTTTGGATTCCTTTTTTAAAGAAGTTCATATTGTCGCCACCATTCGATAAATAATCATTGGTAGCCACATAATAGATAGTTTCTTTTTCGACCGCTTTTCCTCTTACAAATATATTTTTGGCAGCTTTATCTTTGCCGATAGTGAACGTAATTCCGGATATAGGATGAGGCTTTTCAATTGTAATAAAATAATTGACCAATTCAAAAATTTGTTCCCCTTTTAATGCCATAACTACAAGGCCATTTTCAAAAGGCATAATGTCAAACGCCGTTCTGGTGGTCACATTCCCTTTTGGAAGCACTGCGCGAATCCCGCCATTATTGAGAATACACAAATCAATGTCCTTTTTTTCGCGAGCTTTAAATATCATATTTCCTCTTTGTAAAGTGACGTCGGCCATAAGATTTCCAATGGTTGATTGCCATTTTCCATCAGTTTTGTCCAAAGTTACTGGGCAATATGCCAAAACACTATCTAAGTCTTTGTTAATTCTTTCACGATAGGGTTTTACATAGTTTTCAATTTGTTGATTTTCAGTTTCTTTGTCGGTAATTGTGATTCGTTTACCTTCAATTTTTGAAACATAAAACCTTTGTTTCGCACAGGAAGTAACAATAAAAAGTGTTAAGAATATAACAAAAAGTTTTAAAACACCATTATACTTTTTTAGATTTACCATTTGAAGTGAGACTTAATTATTTAATTTTGTCATTAAGTAAAAGTAATATGTTTTTAAATCATATAAAGAATTATTTTTTATTAAAATTTTTAAAAAATAATATACATAACACTATAATTAGCAAAGAGATAAGTGCTATTCAGACTGTTGGTTTGATTATCGATGAAAGTTATTTTTCGGATAAAGAAGCTTTGATAGCGGGAATAATTGCGAATGGAATTGCTGAGAGCAACATAAAAATAATTGTGTACAGAGATAAATTGAAAAAAAATGAAGTGTATGCACATCCAACTTTTGGGACAAAACATTTGAATTGGCATGCGCAAATAACTGATCCAGTCGCAAGAGAGTTTATCAAAGATAAATTCGATTTATTAATTAGTTATTACGATATTGAAAAAGCATTTTTAAAAAAAGTCACGAGTCATTCAAGAGCACAGTTCAAAGTTGGTTTTTCTTCAGTAGATAAAAAATTAAATCATTTGATGATTAGTACCAATGTCGAAAATCATACCGTTTTTGTTCACGAATTATTTCGGTATTTAAAAATATTAAATAAAATATAAAGCAAATTATGCAATCATTAATTGGAACTGGAGTTGCCCTTGCAACTCCGTTTAAAACAGATTTATCAATAGATACCGAAGCATTAATCCGAATAGTAAATCTTTCAGTTGATGGCGGTGTGGAATATCTTGTAATCCTCGGTACGACTGCTGAAAATGTCACGATGAGCAAAGAGGAACGAGAATTTGTCATTAATACTATAATTGAAGCCAACAAGGGAAGATTGCCAATGGTTCTAGGACTTGGCGGAAACAACACAGCCGAAGTTGTTGATGAACTTAAAACAACAGATTTAACAAAATTTGATGCTATTCTTTCCATTTCACCTTATTACAACAAACCTACCCAAGAAGGAATTTACCAACATTTCAAAGCTGTAGCTGAGGCTTCTCCGATTCCAGTAATTTTATATAACGTTCCTAGCCGAACAGGAAGTAACGTATTACCTTCAACAGCAATAAGGTTGGCCAATGATTTTAAAAATATAGTAGCAATCAAAGAAGCCGCTGGTGATATGATTCAAGCAATGCGATTGATAAAAGATAAGCCAAAAGATTTTATGGTGATTTCCGGCGATGATATGATTGCCTTACCAATGGTTTTAGCAGGCGGTGCAGGTGTTATTTCAGTAATTGCTCAAGGTTTTCCCAAAGAATTTTCCGAAATGATTCGATTGGGCTTGAACAGAAAAGTAGATGACGCATTTAAATTGCAATACCTACTGTCCGATTGTATTGATATGATTTTCGAGCAAGGAAATCCTGCGGGAATCAAACAAGTCTTTCAATCACTTGGTTTGGCTGAAAATACCGTTCGTTTGCCATTAGTGAAAGTGGATGAATCTCTTGAAAATAGAATCGATCAATTTGTAAAAAAGATCAATAAATTAACATAAACCTCCTCTTTTTTAGTACAAAAATATATTTTGTATTGGCTAAATTAATACCTAAATTTGCACTCGAAACTTTTTATTTTTTTTGAATCTCTAGTTTTCTTATTTACTGAAAATTAAAGTATAAAAAATGAATTTTAAGATTTTTTCATGTGCTAGCCTTAATAGTTCGGGTCACGAAATCAAAAAAATATCATAATTGTGAGTAAAAAAATTGTATCGTTGTTACTTCTTTTGATTGTTTTCGCTTCTTGTAGTGAATATCAAAAAGCCTTAAAATCAGAGGATGTTGCTGTAAAGTTTGAAATGGCCACTAAATTGTATGATGCAGGAAGATATAATGATGCCATTCGTCTTATAGAACAAATTGCTCCAGCATATCGAGGAAAACCTCAGGCAGAAAAATTATTTTACATGTTTTCGATGTCGTATTACAATACGAAACAGTATTATTTAGCAGCTTATCAATTTGAAAGTTTTACTGCGGGTTATCCGAAAAGTGAAAAAATAGAAGAAGCAGCATATTTAGGGGCAAAATGTTTTTCAAAACTTTCTCCAGTTTATAGTTTAGATCAAGCCGATACGTTTAAGGCTATTGAAAAATTGCAAGGATTTATTGATGCTTATCCCAACTCGACATACCTCCCGGAGGCCAATAAGGCTTTAAGGGAATTACATGATAAAATTGAGGAAAAAGTATTTGAAAATGCCAAGCAATACAATACCATTATGGATTATAAAGCTGCAATGGTGGCACTTGATAATTTTGTTGCTGATTATCCGGGGACGTCTTACAAAGAAGAAGCTCTTTTTTATAAATATGATTCCGCTTACCAATTGGCAGTAAATAGTGTGCCAGATAAAATGGAAGAACGTCTCAACATAGCGAAGACCGCTTACACTAGTTTAATTAAATTTAAACCAGATACAAAGTACAAAAAATCAGCCGACGAAATGTTTGCTCGAATTGAAACCGATTTAAAAAATTTCACTAAATAATAATAACGTAATGGATTTAAGAAAGACAAATGCTCCAGTAAATACAATAACATACAATAAAAATGTTATCGAAGAGCCTACAGGAAACGTGTATGAAGCTATAACTATTATGGCCAAGAGAGCAAACCAAATCAATTCTGAAATAAAAAAAGAATTGACTGAAAAATTGGAAGAGTTCGCTACTTACAATGACAGTCTTGAAGAAGTTTTTGAAAACAAAGAACAAATAGAAGTTTCTAAGTTTTACGAAAAATTGCCTAAACCACACGCTCTAGCAGTTCAAGAATGGTTAGATGGTAAAATATACCACAGAGAAGGAACCAAATAAATCGCTATAAATGTCAGTTTTAAGCGGAAAAAAAATTTTACTTGGAATTTCCGGTGGAATTGCAGCTTATAAAACAGCTTCATTAGTTCGACTTTTTATAAAAGCAGGTGCACATGTCCAAGTGATAATGACACCTGCTTCTAAGGATTTTATAACGCCACTTACCTTATCTACATTATCTAAAAATCCTGTTTATTCTAGTTTTTACAATCAAGACGAAGAAAACGAAAAATGGAACAATCACGTCGAATTGGGTCTTTGGGCAGATTTGATGGTTATTGCTCCAGCTACTGCTAATACACTGTCTAAGATGGTAAATGGTGCTTGCGATAATCTTTTAATTGCTACATATTTATCAGCCAAATGTCCAGTATATTTCGCACCTGCAATGGACTTGGATATGTACATTCACCCTTCTACTTTAGAGAGTTTTCACAAATTAAAATTATTTGGAAACACTATTATTCCTGCCGAAAAAGGTGAGTTAGCAAGCGGATTGTCCGGCGAAGGAAGAATGGCTGAACCTGAACATATTGTGACATTTTTAGAAACCGATTTAGAAAATAAAACACCGCTCAAAGGAAAAAAAATATTAATAACTGCTGGACCCACATACGAAGCGATAGATCCTGTGCGTTTTATAGGAAATCATTCGTCGGGTAAAATGGGTTTTGATATTGCTCAAAGTGCAGCAAATCTGGGAGCTTCGGTAGTTTTAGTTACTGGACCTACTCATTTAAAAATCAATAATTCTTTGATTAAAGTCATTCCAGTGGTATCTGCTCAACAAATGTATGAAGCTTGCCATCAGTATTTTAACGATGTTGATGTGGCGATTGCAGCAGCAGCTGTTGCGGATTATAAACCTAAGAATATTGCGCTTCAAAAAATAAAAAAGAATGCAAATGAGTTTTCAATTAAACTCGAAAAAACGAAAGATATCTTGGCTTCATTGGGCGAAATCAAGAAAAGTCAGTTTTTAATTGGTTTTGCTTTAGAAACTGAAAATGAAATTGAAAATGCCAAGTCGAAAATTCAGAAAAAAAACCTAGATTTGATAGTTCTTAATTCTTTGCAGGATGAAGGAGCAGGTTTTGGGAAATCAACCAATAAAATCACTTTTATCGATAGAAATTTCTTGGTTGAACCAATGGAATTAAAAGCAAAAGAAGCCGTTGCCAATGATATTTTAAACAAAGTTGTTGCACATTTTACGAAATGAGGCTAAAAATGGTGATGCGTTGCGAGTATTGCACAGTACATTAAATAATAAATAGTAACTCCGTATGACTAGAATAATTCTTTTTTTCTTACTCCTTACTTCTGGAATTGCTCGTGCTCAGGAGTTAAATTGTACAGTTACCGTAAATACCGAAAAGTTATCAAATGCAAATCAGCAAGTTTTTAAAACGCTCCAAACTTCATTAAGTGAATTTGTTAATCAAACGCAGTGGACAGGACAAGTTTTCAAGCAAAACGAAAAAATAAATTGTTCGATGTACATTATTAT
>CAMBHH010000020.1 GCA_945866505.1 Flavobacterium psychrophilum | reverse complement strand
TCTATCCAGCTGAGCTATGCGTCCAATAATCTTTATTACTAAATTCAACTTTCGATACCGTCCCGATTAAAAATCGGGATGCTCTATCCAGCTGAGCTATGCGTCCAATAATCTTTATTACTAAATTCAACTTTCGATACCGTCCCGATTAAAAATCGGGATGCTCTATCCAGCTGAGCTATTCCTTCAATTGTTTTAAAACTTTATGGGAAGTTTTGTCGGGGTGGCAGGATTCGAACCTGCGGCCTCCTGCTCCCAAAGCAGGCGCGATAACCGAGCTACGCTACACCCCGAATATTTTATTTAAAAATATTTGTTTTAATTTCAATATAATAAGAACCTTATGAGGTCTTCCCGATTTCCAATCGGGACGCGATAACCGAGCTACGCTACACCCCGAAATGCAAAAAAAGCGGAGAGTAAGGGATTCGAACCCTTGGTACAGTTTCCCATACGCATGTTTAGCAAACATGTCCTTTCGGCCACTCAGGCAACTCTCCAATATATAAAACTATATTCCTTTTAAGCGGTTGCAAATGTAACTTTCTATTCTATATTCCACAAATAATTGACCCATTTTTTTAAATGTTTTTTTTTGCTATTTCAAATTACTTAACAATCAAATGTATAGGCAGATAAAAATAAAACTTTCGATTTTATATAATTTGCTTTGTGACAAAAAATAAATTTTTCAACATTTGCTAATTATATGTATAATATTATCAAAATTGTAATTTAGTATTTGCTCAAAATGATTAAATTCGCAGCGTAACCATAGAATTCAACTATCATGAGCAAAAAAATTGTTATTGTTTCTGCTGTCAGAACTCCAATTGGAAGTTTTATGGGAGGACTAGCTACCGTTTCTGCCCCAAGATTAGGCGCAGCGGCCATAAAAGGTGCGTTAGATCGAATACAATTGGATGTCAATTTAGTTGATGAAGTTTTCATGGGAAACGTCATTCAAGCTGGGGTAGGTCAAGCGCCTGCCCGACAAGCTGCAATTTATGCTGGATTACCAAATTCTGTTGTGTGCACAACAATCAATAAAGTTTGCGCTTCTGGAATGAAATCTGTGATGTTAGGTGCGCAAGCTATTCTGTGTGGAGATGCCGAAATTGTTGTCGCAGGTGGAATGGAGAATATGAGTTTGATTCCACATTACGTACATTTGAGGAATGGGCATAAATTTGGACCCGCCACGATGGTGGACGGAATGCAGAAAGACGGACTCACTGACGCCTACGACAACAACGCTATGGGTGTTTGTGCTGATTTATGTGCAACTGAATATAAAATAAGTCGGGAAGATCAAGACAACTTCGCAATTCAATCCTATGAGCGCTCTGCTAAAGCTTGGAGAGAAGGAAAATTTGATACCGAAATTGTTCCTGTTGCTGTTCCTCAAAGAAAAGGAGACCCGATGATAGTCTCAAAAGACGAAGAATATACAAATGTAAGTTTAGAACGAATTCCGTCGCTGAACGCAGTTTTTACCAAAGACGGAACCGTTACCGCTGCCAACGCTTCTACTATAAATGATGGCGCAGCCGCAATGGTATTGATGAGTGAAGAAAAAGCAATTGCATTGGGATTAAAACCGCTAGCTTACATAAAAAGTTATGCTGATGCGGCGCAAGAACCGAAATGGTTTACCACAACTCCTGCACTTGCCATTCCTAAAGCCTTAAGAAAAGCAGGCTTATCAATTGAAGATGTTGATTATTTTGAATTTAACGAAGCTTTTGCTGTGGTAGGATTGGTCAACTCTAAAATCCTTCAATTAGAGGATACAAAAGTAAATGTAAATGGCGGTGCGGTTTCTTTAGGCCATCCGTTAGGATGCTCTGGAGCTCGAATTATTGTAACACTACTGAATGTTTTAGAACAAAATAATGGTAAAATTGGAGCTGCTGCGATCTGTAATGGCGGTGGAGGAGCTTCGGCAATTATTATTGAAAGAGCATAAAAAACGATGAAAGTTATAAGTTATGAGTTTACCTTTATACGCAATTTACACATAAACTTTTGACCTATTAACCTATAACCTTTAACCCCAACCTATGTTTGGAATTTGTAATCTAGCCATAATCCCTCTTCGAAGTGAACCTAGCGACAGAAGTGAAATTGTTTCGCAAGTTTTGTTTGGAGAACATTTTGAAATCATAGAACAATTAAAACAATGGTCTAAAATTAAATTGCATTTCGACAATTATGAAGGTTGGGTAGATTCTAAGCAATACCAGAATATTTCCGAATCAGAATTTCAACAACTATGTAATGATGTCGTAGTTTTAAATGCCGATTTATTAGAATACATAACAGGTCCAAATAATTTATTACTACCAATTCCATTGGGTTGTTCCTTATCTTTTTTGAATCATATCGATATCAATACTGCCAACTTTAACTTTGAAGGCACCAAAATTAGTGGGACAAAACCAAAAAATTATATTCTAAACACCGCATTTATGTACCTGAATGCACCTTATCTTTGGGGAGGGAAAACGCCATTTGGTATTGATTGCTCCGGTTTTACACAAATCGTATACAAGTTAAATGGCTACAAATTACTACGTGACGCATCACAACAAGCCTTGCAAGGTGAAACACTAAGTTTTATTGAGGAAAGCGAGCCAGGAGATTTGGCTTTTTTTGACAACGATGAAGGAAATATTATTCATGTTGGTATTATTATGCAAGACAATTATATCATTCACGCCAGTGGAAAAGTAAGAATTGACCGTTTGGATCATCTTGGGATATTTAATGCTGAGGCAAACAGACATACTCACAAACTCAGGGTTATTAAAAAAATTATATAAAAAAAACCGTTTCATTGTAAATTATGAAACGGTTTGTCTAAATAAGAAGAACAACTATTTTTGCTCCAGCACTTTTATTTTTGCTTTTAACTCTTTAGATTCAGGCATCATTTCTAATGCACTGTAAACATTTAATAGTGTCTTTGCTATATCAATATTAGTTGGTTCCAATTCATATGCTTTTTGAAGGAATGGTATAGTACTTTTAAATAAATCCTCTCTTTTCGTCTTTAAAATATTGTAGCGTTTCATGTCCTTGTCTGAAGTTCCCAATTTATTCATCTCATCGATAATGGGTTTCTCATTGTCTAGTTTCAAGGCAGCCAAATTGATATAGGCATTTGCATACTTAGGATTAATTTCAATTACCCTTTTGTAATACTTCTCCGCATCATCAAAATTTTTTGCATTGGCACTTATCACACCCAAATTGAAAACCAAATCGGCATCGTTTGGATTTTTTTCTAAAGCCTCAGCAACTAACTTTTTGTACGTTTCAAAATCTTTTGTTTCTAAATATAAATTGGCTTCAGTTAAAATTAAAGAATTATCCTCTGGATTTGCTTTTCTAGCATCTGCAACCGCTTTTTTAGCTTCTTCAATTTTACCGTCTTGTACCAAAATCAAAGCAATATTTTTATAAATTTCACCTCGTTTTGAAGGAATGGCTTCCGTTTTTGGCTTTTCGTGAGTACCAATTTTCACAGCTAAATCTCTTTCTTTAGCTGTATTGTATAAATCTTCTTGACCGGTTAATTTATTAGTAGCCAAATAACTGCTTCCTTTTCCAGAATAATTTAAAGTTTTCAACTCCGTATAACATTTTAGAGCAGTTGCATAATCTTTCGCATTTACATAAGTGGAAGCTGCATAATATAAATTGATGGTGTCTTTTTTATCGAGTAAATAAGCATCATATAATTTTTGAGCACCATCTATGTCTTTATTCGCTTTTGTATCAGCGATTGCACTGTTCAATAATTTAAATTTAATATCCAATATAGAAGTAGTAGCTTGAGCTGAATATTTATCTTTTCCAGACACTTTTTCTACCGCTACTAAATCTTGATACGCTTTGGCTGCCAAAGAAAGATTTTTACCTTCATCAACTTTTTTATTGGCTAACTCCAAATGAGCATTCCCTTTTACAAAAAAATATTGCGCTTTTTCGGAATCTGGAGCCGTTGCGGATGCAGCTTCTGCTCCTTGTAAAATAGTTATTGCTTCCTGCGGATTTCCACCTTTTAATGCTTTTTCAGCAGCTTTTATTTGATCTTTTTGAGCAAAAGCAATTACTGAAAACAATAATGCTGACGCTAGAATTACATATTTACTTTTCATGTTTTTAGTTTTTAATTTAACTGTAAAATTAGATATAAAAATATATACTGTCTATGATTTTTATCATATACAATATATGTTTTAGGTTATTTATTTTTGATTTTTATTCATCTGAATCGTCATCGTCACCAATTTCTTCAGAATCATCCTCTTCTTCGAGTTCGTCTTCTTCTTCAGAATCATCCTCGTCATCGTCTTCTACTCCATCATCTTCTAGAATTTCAAGAACTGGTTTCACTCTTTCGATAACTTCCGTTTCAATGACATTTCCTTCTTCATCAACCACCACTTCTACAACGTCGTCTTTCATTACTTTCGTAACGGCGGCAATCGAATCGTTTCCTTTGATGTTGATTAACTTAACCCCTTGTGTAGCACGCCCCATAACTCTCAAATCTTCAACAGCCATTCTAATAGTCAATCCTGATTTGTTGATAATCATCAAGTCATCAGCATCGGTAACAGCATTTATAGAAATTAGTTTTCCAGTTTTTTCCGTGATATTCAAGGTCTTCACTCCTTTTCCACCGCGATTTGTGATTCTGTATTCATCAAGACTAGAACGTTTTCCGTATCCATTTTCGGCAACTACCAGAATTTCACTATTCATATCATTAACAGTAACCATACCAATTACTTCATCGGTATCATCTTTCAAAGTAATTCCGCGAACACCGGAAGCAGTTCTTCCCATCTTACGGGTTTTGGTTTCTTCAAAACGAACTAATTTACCTGATTTTACTGCCAAAATAATTTGACTATTTCCATCGGTTAGTTTAGCTTCTAATAATTCGTCGCCTTCCTTAATAGTAATAGCAGCAACACCATTTATTCTAGGCTTAGAATATTTTTCTAAAGAAGTTTTCTTTACCTGACCTTTTTTAGTCACCATAATAAGGTTGTGACTATTGATGTATTCTTTGTCTTTTAAATCTTGGGTACAAATAAATGCTTTTACTTTATCGTCGCTTTCAATATTGATTAAATTTTGTAAGGCTCTTCCTTTGGCAGTTTTGCTTCCTTCTGGAATTTCATAAACACGCATCCAGAAACATTTTCCTTTTTGGGTAAAGAACATCATATATTGGTGATTGGTAGCTACAAACATGCTTTCAAGGAAATCTTGATCTCTAGTTCCAGCACTTTTTTGTCCAACTCCACCTCTATTTTGAGTTTTGTATTCTGATAAATTAGTACGTTTGATGTAACCTGCGTGCGAAATGGTAATTACCACATTTTCATCGGCAATTAAATCTTCGATACTTACATCTCCGCCTGAATATTCAATTCGAGAACGACGCTCATCTCCATACTTCTCGCGAATTTCCGCCAATTCTTCTTTTATTAAAGCGGTTCTTAAATCTACATCTGCTAATAAAGCTTTCAAATGTTCGATTAATTTCATCAACTCTTCATATTCTGCTCTCAACTTGTCTTGTTCAAGACCGGTTAACTGGCGCAAACGCATTTCAACAATAGCGCGCGCTTGAATATCGGATAATTGAAATCTTTCGATTAATTTTTCTCTGGCTTCTTCGGTGTTTTTAGAACCTCTGATTAAAGCGATTACTTCATCAATATTGTCTGAAGCAATGATTAATCCTTCTAAAATATGGGCTCTTTCTTCGGCTTTACGCAATTCAAATTGCGTTCTACGAACTACGACATCGTGACGGTGCTCAATAAAATAATGAATCATATCTTTTAGATTCAACATTTGTGGGCGACCTTTTACTAATGCAATGTTATTTACGCTAAATGAAGATTGTAATTGTGTAAATTTATAAAGCGTATTTAAAACCACATTTGGTGTTGCATCACGCTTCAAAATATAAACGATTCGCATTCCGTTTCTATCCGATTCATCACGAATATTGGCAATACCTTCTATTTTTTTGTCGTTGACCAAATCAGCTGTACGCTTAATCATATCCGCTTTATTGACTTGGTATGGAATTTCGGTAACGATGATACATTCTCTACCGTCCACTTCTTCAAAACCAACTTTAGCACGCATAACTATACGCCCACGACCCGTTTTAAATGCTTCACGAACTCCTTCATAACCGTATATAACACCTCCAGTAGGGAAATCTGGTGCTTTAATATGAGTCATCAATTCGTCAATTTCAATATCGTTATTATCTAGATACGCTAAGGTACCATTGATAACTTCAGTTAAATTATGAGGAGGCATATTGGTAGCCATACCTACTGCAATTCCTGTTGCTCCATTCACTAACAATGTTGGAACTCTAGTTGGCATTACTTTTGGCTCATACAAGGTATCGTCAAAGTTCAACTGAAAATCAACTGTTTCTTTTTCGATATCGGCCATAATTTCTTCCGAAATCTTTTTCATTCTAGCCTCAGTATAACGCATTGCTGCTGGACTGTCACCATCGACAGAACCAAAGTTACCTTGACCATCAACTAATAAATAGCGCATACTCCACTCTTGGGCCATACGAACCATCGCATCATAAACTGAGGTATCTCCGTGTGGGTGATACTTTCCTAAAACTTCTCCAACAATTCTTGCAGATTTTTTATGAGCAGATTTTGAAGTTACTCCTAGATCATACATTCCGTAAAGTACTCTTCGATGTACTGGTTTCAAGCCATCTCTAACATCAGGAAGCGCTCTTGACACAATTACCGACATCGAATAATCGATGTAAGCTGATTTCATTTCATCCTCAATGTTAATAGGAATTAACTTTTCTCCTTCAGACATAAGTTGTAATTTTAAATAAATTTATTTTAATTTCAAAACGTGCTAAGATAAGTCATTCTGATGTTTTTATCCAAACAATTCAGCACTTATTTCAATGATTTATTAACAAATCGACCATTATTTTTAGTTAATAATTTATATAAGTTTTAACGTTTTTCTGCTGTTTTTTTTGTCAATTAGCCGTCATATCCTTTTAAAAGGTATGATTTTTGTTTTTCAAACAGTAATTCACTAAATTTACATCAACAATACACGATAATATGGATGATAATTTTTCGCCAAGAGTAAAAGATGTTATTACTTATAGCAAAGAAGAAGCCTTGCGACTAGGTCACGATTTCATTGGTACCGAGCATCTTATGCTCGGGATTTTGAGAGATGGAAACGGCAAAGCCATTAATATATTGAATAATTTATCGATAGATTTAAACCTCTTGCGTAGAAAAGTAGAGATTCTAAGTCCTGCCAGTCCTACTATGGATATGAACAACGAAAAGAAGAATCTTCATCTTACTAGACAAGCAGAGCGTGCATTGAAAACCACTTTTTTAGAAGCCAAAGTGTTTCATAGCACCTCAATTAGTACAGCACATTTACTATTGTGTATCTTAAGAAATGAAAACGATCCCACAACCAAGCTATTGAACAACCTTAGTATTGATTATGATATAGCTAAAGAACAATATTTAAATATGACACCATCCGAAGAAAATTTTATCGAAAACTTGCCTAAAAACGACGCCTACAACGAAGATTCAGGACAAGATGACAGTCTCAAAGAAGGGAATTTTAATAATCCAGCCAATAAATCTAACAAAAAATCGAAGACTCCTGTTTTGGATAATTTTGGAAGAGATTTAACAGAAATGGCCGAAGAAGGAAAATTAGATCCAGTTGTAGGACGCGAAAAAGAAATCGAACGTGTTTCACAAATTTTGAGCCGTCGTAAAAAGAATAATCCGCTCCTGATAGGAGAACCAGGCGTAGGAAAATCAGCTATTGCCGAAGGTTTGGCTTTGCGAATCATTCAAAAGAAAGTATCTCGTATATTGTATAACAAGCGCGTGGTTACTCTTGATTTAGCAAGCCTTGTAGCTGGTACAAAATACCGTGGACAATTTGAAGAGCGAATGAAAGCCGTGATGAATGAGTTAGAAAAAAACAACGATATCATCCTTTTTATTGACGAAATTCACACTATCGTTGGTGCTGGAGGAGCAACAGGTTCTTTGGATGCTTCCAATATGTTTAAACCTGCTTTAGCAAGAGGCGAAATCCAATGTATTGGAGCCACAACTCTTGATGAATACCGACAATATATTGAGAAAGACGGAGCATTAGAAAGACGTTTTCAAAAAGTGATTGTAGAACCAACTTCAGTTGAGGAAACCATTACCATTCTGAATAACATCAAAGACAAATATGAAGATCACCACAATGTAACTTATACTCCTGAGGCGATTGAAGCTTGCGTTAAATTGACTAATAGATATATGTCTGAGCGTTTCTTACCAGACAAAGCTATCGATGCTCTAGACGAAGCAGGATCAAGAGTTCACATCACTAATATTGAAGTTCCAGAACAAATTTTGGAACTAGAAAAGCGATTGGAAGATGTTCGTGAACTTAAAAATGCGGTTGTCAAAAAACAAAAATACGAGGAGGCAGCAAAACTTCGTGATGACGAAAAACGCTTCGAAAAAGATTTGGCTATAGCCCAAGAACAATGGGAAGAAGATTCTAAAAACAATAGAATTCAAGTTACCGAAGACAATGTTGCCGATGTAGTATCAATGATGACAGGAATTCCTGTAAATCGTATTGCTCAAACTGAAAGTAATAAACTGGCTATTTTACCAGAACTTATAGGCGATAAAGTCATTGGACAAAAAGAAGCTGTGATTAAAATTTCCCGCGCTATTCAAAGAAACCGTGCTGGACTGAAAGACCCAAATCGCCCAATTGGTTCCTTCATTTTCTTGGGACAAACTGGTGTTGGAAAAACACAATTGGCCAAAGTTTTAGCTAGAGAATTATTCGATTCAGAGGAAGCTTTGATTCGAATTGATATGAGCGAGTATATGGAAAAATTCGCTATTTCTAGATTAATCGGAGCGCCTCCAGGATATGTGGGTTATGAAGAAGGCGGACAATTAACCGAAAAAGTGCGTCGCAAACCCTATTGTGTAGTGCTATTAGACGAAATAGAAAAAGCGCATCCTGATGTTTTCAATATGATGTTGCAAGTTTTAGACGATGGTTATTTAACCGATAGTTTGGGACGAAAAATTGATTTCAAAAATACTATTATCATTATGACTTCGAATGTGGGAGCACGACAATTGAAGGATTTTGGACAAGGTGTTGGTTTTGGAACTGCTGCCAAAGTAGCTCAAGCCGATGATAATTCGAAAAGCATTATCGAAAATGCTTTGAAGAAAACATTTGCTCCAGAATTTCTAAATAGAATTGATGATGTGATTGTGTTTAATGCCTTAGAAAAAGAAGACATTAATTTGATTATTGAAATTGAATTGAAAAAACTATATGCTCGTATCAACGATTTGGGTTATCAATTAAAACTTTCCGACAAAGCAAAATCATTCATTGCAGACAAAGGTTTTGATAGACAATTTGGCGCGAGACCACTAAAAAGAGCCATCCAAAAATATGTTGAAGATGCACTTGCAGAAGAAATTATTACTTCTAAAGTGGGTACTGGCGATGAAATTTTTATGGATTTAGAAGACGAAACATCGCAAGAGTTGTCTGTTAAAATTTTGAAAGCCGAAGAACCAACGAACTAGTCTAGGTAACGGGGCACCATTTCAGCCTTGAACGCACTAATTTCAAAAATATATCTTTGAAATTAGTGCGTTCAAGGCTATTTTTTTTAATACTTTAATGCCAAGCTGAGATTTGTTAACTTAAAAACATTGCTTCCCAGGTTACATTCGTTTAGACCCAAAGAACCACGCATTTAAAACGATTGCAATTCGCCACTCATTGATTTAACCGTAATTTAACATCCCAAGTGCTGCAATCGATATATATTTACAGTGAATTGTATTGATATTCAAAAAATCTTTTATGTTACAAAACAAAATCATTTTAGGCAGCGAAGAATGGTGTACTTTTCCTGAATTAGGAATTCCTTCTATTAAAGCGCGGGTTGATTCGGGAGCAAAAACCTCAGCTCTTCATGCTAAAAATATAGCTCCATTTATCAAAGAGGGACAAAATTGGGTCAGATTTGACATCAATCCTATTCAAAATAATGTCAAAACCATTATTCATTGCGAAGCACCTTTGGTCGATAAAAGAGTCGTGAAAAGTTCAAGTGGATTTAGAGAACAACGCTATGTCATTCAAACTGCATTAGAAATTGGAAATTCAAAATGGGTTATTGAAATGACGTTGACCAATCGAGATTCGATGGGTTTCAGAATGCTATTGGGTCGTGAAGCTATGAGCGGAAGAGTTCTCGTTGATCCTGAACAACAGTATCTTTTAGGACAAACTACCACGGATATTTTAAAGGAAGTATATAAAAATGCTGTGAAAACCAGTTCGGGTTTACGTATCGGATTGCTGGCAAGTAATCCTGAATTGTATAGCAACAAACGCATTATGGAAGCTGGAGAAATGCGAGGGCACGAAATGCACTTTTTAAATATCAAGGAATGCTATATGAAACTCGATGCCAAAACGCCCGAGATTCATTATCGTGGCGGCATTATTTTAAATCAATTTGACGCCATTATTCCAAGGATTCGGCCTAGCATGACCTTTTATGGCTGTGCTTTAACTCGTCAGTTTGAAGCGTTAAACGTTTTTTGTTTGAATTCTTCGACAGCGATAACCCAATCGCGTGATAAACTATTCTCACTACAATTGCTTTTGCATAGCGGAATCGACATTCCTACAACAGGTTTTGCCAATTCTCCGCTGGACACCAACGATTTGATAAAAATGGTTGGAGGTCCGCCATTAATCGTGAAATTACTGGAAGGAACACAAGGAAAAGGAGTTGTTTTGGCCGAAACCAAAAAAGCAGCAGAAAGTGTAATAAACGCCTTCAAGAGTTTGAATGCTAATATATTAGTTCAAGAATTTATCAAAGAAGCCAACGGAAAAGATTTGCGATTGTTTGTTGTTGACGGCAAAGTAGTGGCAACGATTCAAAGAGAAGCTATGCCAGGCGAATTCCGAGCCAACATACATCTTGGAGGAACAGCCTCAGTAATAAAACCAACTGCCGAAGAGAAAAAAATTGCTATTCGTGCTGCCAAAGCAATGGATTTGAAAGTCGCAGGCGTAGATATTATTCGTTCTACAAAAGGTCCTTTGTTACTTGAAGTGAACTCCTCTCCTGGACTTGAGGGAATAGAAGGCGCCACCAATAAAGACATTGCAGGCGAAATGATTATCGCAATAGAAAAGAACATTAAGGTGTAATTTTTGTGTTCTATTTGATGATTATTATTTTTTGGTTCTTCTGGGTTTTGTGTGAACTAATTAATTAGATTCAATCTTCCACCCCTATTTGTCAAGCTGTAAGAGTCCCTAGTCTCGTGCGTTGAGACTCCTACGGAGTGACAAATAGCTTTATATTTTGTGCTTTTTAAATGATTTCGTTCTTTTTTATTTTCACACAAAACCCAGTAGTACCTTGTTTTTTATGCTTTACATTATATGTATGCAATCAGTCAAACTTTAGGCGTCTGTTGACGTGTTTTATTAAAAAATTACTCAAAGAGACCGATGGTTAGCTATAAATAAAAGAGTAAAATGATAATTGGTCGTCAGGTCAAGTGATTCCGCTTTTGGGAGGGATTGAATCGTAAAGCTGTCGCATTACTATTCAAAACCACTTGAAGAGACGAAGTACCATTATACCAATAAAATGGTGTACTTTCACGGTATTCGCTTTTAAAATTTAATGCCAGCTAAAATAAAAAACAAACGCCACAGATTCACAGATTTTGAAAATAAAGAGCATGTTTATTACGCAAATTAATAAATCAGTGTCTTTTAATAGATTTTGGCACTTTAAAAATCTATGAATCTGTGGCAAACTTTCTAAAAGCGAATGCCCTAATGTAATTTTAAACAAAAAATATGAATCCTTATTTTGATATTATTATTCGAAGTGCTGCCGTATATTTTTTTATGGTCGTCGCTTTACGACTTTTCGGCAAAAAGGAATTATCACAACTCAACACCGCCGATGTCATTCTAATTTTGTTGATTAGCAACTCGGTTCAAAATGCGATGGTAGGAAGCGACACGAGTCTTTGGGGTGGTTTGGCCGCAGCTGCTGTACTTTTTATCATCAACTTTACTTTAAAAAAATTAATGTATAAATTCCCGAAATTCAGTGATTTTATGCAAGAAAAGCCAGAAATCTTAATCCACGACGGGAAAATAGATTTCAAAGCGTTGAGCAAATTAAACATCACCCACGATGAATTAAAAGAAGCGATACGAGAACATGGAGTGGAACATTTTTCGGATGTAAAGTTGGCAATGTTGGAAATCGACGGCAATATCAGCATCATTACCGGTACTAAAAATCTTCATCAATCGCATTACAAAAGGATGAAACGCACCAAAAAATCAATGGGGTAAATTGGTCTTTTGTGTTTTTTACACCACACATTATTATATTTGGTTCTTCAGGGTTTTGTGTGAACTATTGATTTAATCCAATCTTCCACACCTATTTGTCACGCTGTAAGCGTCCCTACTCTCGTGCGTTGAGACTCCTGCGGAGTGACAAATAGCCTTATGCTGTGGACTATTTTATAAACGTTTTTAGTATTATTTCTCTCGATGAAGTGATTTTGTCAACAAGAATGCCTTTTCCCGAAATTATCGCTTCGTGTATGAAACTTTCGCCCACGGCTATTTTTTCTAAGAGTTTTATGTGCAAGAAATCTTTGTAACGCATTTTTCAGTATAGCGTTTCTTGGCTATTACCGAATTCTTTTATAGGTCAATTGCCTCAAAGTACTTTTCATATCCCTAGAAGGTTTGTAAATAATTTTCGCCCCTTTGATATTCGATTTTCCTAAATCGGCAGCAGAATTGGCGGGTAAACCCTGCAAAGTGATTTGAAAAGTCCCCAGATCATCAATCTTGACGATGCGACCTGCAGCCAAGGATTCGCCTATGGCTTGGGTCAAGCCAATAATGACTCCATAACATTCAACGCGACTCACAGTAGAACGCGAAGCAACAATAGCCGCTAATTGGTTTAGATTGACCTCACCATTATGCACTGCACAAGGATAATATTTTGTTTCGGGTGGTGATGCCAAATTGTTTTTCTTTGGCACCATTTTGAAAGATACAGCCATAAAAATAGATTCGTTAGGGTGATAAAATAAGTTCGAAGGGACAAAGTTATTAAAAGTGCGGGACACTAAATTGTATTGCTGTACATCTTTAGAGTAAAAGATGTACAGCAATGAGCTAAAATATGTACAGGAATATTCCAAAAGATGTACATCTTTCATAAATACAATACTGATGCTTTTAAAAATAGTTACTGACGAGCGCAAAAACAGCAACTGACGAGCCCATTTTACTAGTATTAAGCAGTTGATTTTTAATAAATGACAATTTTTCCTTACTTTAGCCATAGAAAAATACGGCTTATGCAGTGGAGCGCTAAAATAATCACACATAGAGGCAGCAAAAGAATCGCCGTTTATTTCGAAAAGAACGCCGAATGGATTTCCCGAATTAAGGAAATTGATGGAGCGCGATGGAGTCAATCTCTAGTGGCTTGGCACCTTCCGGATACGGAGGAAAATCGGATTCGGTTTAAGATTGCACTAACGGAAGGAAAATCGGCATTGTCCCAAATTCAAGACGGTAATCAATTCGTCTTAAAACGATATATCGAAGAAATACAATTAAAAGGCTAGAGTGCCTCAACACTAAAAACCTATCGCAATGAATTTGGAATTTATTTGAATTTCTTGAAAGAAATCCCCGGTGAAAGCTCCACTGTAGAAGATATTCGCAACTATATTTTGTATTGCATCAACGAACTACAATTATCAGAAGCCACGATTCACAGCCGCATCAATGCTATAAAATTTTATTATGAGCAGGTGTTGGGACGAGAGCGCTTTTTATTAGAAATTCCTCGTCCCAAAAAAGCACTACAATTACCAAAAGTTATTGCTCCCAAAGACATAAAAAAGCTGTTAGAAACCACCGCAAATTTAAAACACAATACTATGCTTAAACTGTGTTATGGTTTGGGATTGCGAGTTTCGGAAATTGTGAATCTAAAAATTACCGATATTGACAGCAAAGCGATGCAAGTTTTTATCGAACGAGCCAAGGGTAAAAAAGACCGCTATGTCAATTTGCCTGAAAGTATCCTACCGCAACTTCGTACTTATTTTTTAGTATACAAACCCAAATTGTATTTATTTGAAGGACAGTTTGGCGGACAATATAGCAGCCGCAGTGCGCAACAGGTTTTTAAAAACGCTTTACAAAAAGCAAAAATCAACAAAACAGTAGGTATTCATAGTTTGCGACACAGTTTTGCTACTCATCTACTAGAACAAGGCACCGACATTCGATTTATTCAAGAACTTTTAGGGCATAACGACATAAAAACCACCCTGATTTATACTGAAGTAAGCGACAAAAGTATTCGGAAAATTATTAGTCCTTTAGATAATTTGTAATACAAATTTTCCTATTTTTGGGATTGGAATTATAGCGTATGGAAAATAGTAAAACACAGGAGAAAACTAAAAGTTTCGACACGGTTGCAACTTTTACGGAGATTCGAACTAAAATTGCGGAAGAAACTTATGGAATGAACATTGATGATTTCAAAAAATATTTAAGCCAAAAAAGTAATGCGTTTCAAAAAGAACAAAACGCATTGTCGATTAAGAGCAATTAAATTTAAATAAACTTTAAGAGCGACAACACAAATAAACGCAATGCGTTTATTTATGTTTTCGGAAATAAAAAATTAAAAATCAACCGATTAGATGTATTGTAGCTTTTGGAGTTGCGTATATTTATGAGTTGGTGGTCAGCTTAAAGAACCAAAAGTGGAAAAGCAACCGACAGCGTTTAGAAATAAAACTAAACGAAAATGAATACGGAAAAGCTAGTAAAATTAACTCCAAATGAAATTCAGCAACTTATGAGTGGAGAACTTGTTTACATACAGCATTTAGAAAAAGGTCTGTGCTACTCTAACCCACAAAATATATATGTAGGGATAACTGAACTTACAACAGAAGAAAAGCAGTTAATAGGTAAAGAAATTAAGTTTTAGCTAACTCCTTTTCAACAGCTTGTTTTAGTAAGTCGATATTATCTTTAAATTCAGAGTCTCTGTAATAAGTAGGAAAGTCTAACTCCATATTTAACTCATAATATTTTATAGTTGATGATAATACAAATTTCAAATTTTCTAACTCATTTGGCAACTTTTTACTGTAGTAGTCAAAGTTTTTAAAATGCTCTTTTATTGTCTCTTTTATAAAGTTTAAGTGTTTTTCTTTATTATCTTCAAGAGTAACGTTAATATCATCTATAAGAAATCTGTTTAAAAATCCACCTTGCTTAATTGTAAAATTTTTTCCATCGTATGCCAACACATTTTCTATAATATTTATAGGTCTTATAGAGTTTAAATTGTTAGTAATGTTTTCAACTATCTCTAAATTATACTTTTGAGAGCTTGTAAGATTTTCTAAATTATGGATAATGTTAATATGAGTCATAATAAAAAGTTTTTATCAAACATAAGAAATATATTTACTAAATTAGCTACATAAATTAAAAATTTAGAATTATGGGGATAGGAGACGCTTTTGACATTTGCAAAGAACGCTATAAGGAGGGTATGTGGATTAAACCTCCTAACTGTGAAGAAATTCATTATGTCTATGGAAGAGTAATAATTTCAGACCATTTTTATGCCATAAAACACGGCGGTTGGGGGTGTCTTTGGTATAAAGGTGAGTTTGCAGAAATAGTGGATAAACCTTTGACAAGTAAATTTTATTATTTGGGGGAAGATTAGATAACACTATTTTTACAGACAAAAAATAAGCAGTGGTTCAGACACTGCTTAAAATCCAGTTTTAACTGCAATTGCAGAATGAGCGTTTCGCTGGTACTAAAAATGAAATAAACTCTGTGTGCACAGGATAAACAAGTTTACCACTGCGCCAGTGTCTAAAACATTTTAAGAACAATCGTCTGAAACAACGTCCATTTTTCAAAGAGTAAATGTTACCCATAGTGTTTGTAGGAGGGTATTTTAAAGTCCTCCTTCTGTTTAAGGACAGACCTTTCTACAAACAAACTGGAAAAGCCAAAAGTACAAAAATAAACTTAAACTGTGAAATTCTTACTTGTAACAAGTTTATAATTAATAGATTCTATTATCTCATCAGAAATTCCACTTTTACCATCAGCTAAAAACAGTTCTAAATTAGAAATTCTATAAAATACGTTATTAATAGAAACACAAGTAGTAAAATACGGAAAGTCATTAACTAACGAGGTAACAACATAATAATTAAAATCAAGCATAATGTATAAATATAAAGTTATAAGCAAACATACAAAATCTGAAGAACATTTAGAAGACAAAGTATTGGAATTAAATTCGGCAGAAGCAGGAAAGATTGATTTTAATGAGCCGTGGAATTCAAAGTTTATTGAACTGACAGAAAGCGAGTGGAAAGAATTGGCGAAAAATGGAAAGCTAACTAAAACAGAAATAGTAAAAAAGACTACATATATATTCGCAGAATAAAGCCGAACCACCAACACACGCTACAAGCAAGTTGGGCTTTAGGCTCAATTTGAAGTCGGTCTTGTATTTTTTAAATCAGTAATAAACTGAAAAACAAGTAATTATTAACCCCAACCTGCGTGTAGCGTGGGAACGTTAGCGGTCAGCTTAGCACAAAACGGATAATTCACCAACTTAAACTGACAAAATATGATAGACAATATAAGAACACTTGAAGAGCAAAAGGAAGAATTTAAACGAAAGAAACTTTTGGCATCTCCGATCGCAGGTTTAATTGCTTGGTTAACAGTGGCTTTATCAGGGATTTTTTTTCTGATCAGATAACTGTTTGGGTTTTGTTTATAGCAACAGGCTCGATTGTCTACTTAGCTATGGGAATTTCAAAGTTGACTGGTGAAAACTATCTTGACAAAAGCAAGCCTAAAAATACTTTTGACACTCTTTTTTTTCTTACAGTTGCCCAAGCGATTTTAGTGTATTCAATCGCAATACCATTTTTTATTAAAGACTATACATCTCTTCCATTAACGGTTGGAATTTTGACAGGATTAATGTGGGTTCCATTGACGTGGATAATTGATCATTGGGTTGGATTATTTCATTCAATTTTGAGGACAATCTTAATTTTAGTGCTATGGTATTTGTTTCCTTCTGCCAGATTTATAACAATTCCAATAGCTATTGTTATAGTATATATCTTATCCATAATAATTTTGAAAAACAGAAAATTTAACCTATAAAATAAAAGCCGAACCGCTAAAAGCAGTTTGGCAAAATGGCGGGTTTTGGCCTAGAGTGAACATTGGAATTCTAATAACCATTAGTGCTAAATTGAAAGTAAGTGATCCTCAATACGCCACTTCGCCGAGCCGCAAAACGTTAGAAGAAATGTCGTTCGAAATCCTTCACAGAACAATATTTGTTAAGCGCTGTGTAGAAATACGTCAGCAGTAAGACTAAAGTAGTTTTTCAGTTTTTGAGCCATTTTCAATGTGATTTCTCTTTTACCAGAAAGAATTGCAGAAACGTGACCTTTGCTTCCAATTATCGGCTCAAGATCTTTTGCCTTGATTCCCATTTCTTGCATTTTGTATTTTATGACTTCCAACACATCAAGTTCAGGAAGTTGATACTGTTTTTCGTCATAATCTTTGACTAACACGATAAGCAAATCTAACTCATCACTTTCTGGAGAGTTTGGCTGCACGTGAAATATTTCCATCATTCGCATCGAAGCTTTATTATAATCATCTTCCGTTTTTAATACTTTCCAGTTCATAGTTATAATTTTTTATCTGTGAGAATTGTTGTGTCAAAAGCAATCGTTTCAACATTTATTTTATCATATTCTTTGTGAGTTCCAAACCAAATCACGTAACAAGCTGTTTGAAGGAAATTTATTGAAATCACTAATCTGAAATCATTTCCTTTAATGTTAAACACAACTCTATTATTATTTACGATACTTGCGTTTCCATAAACTTTTTTGAGTTCATTAAAATTTTGAAAATCGAGTTTTGAAAATTCATTATACCAAATTAGTAATTGCGTTTCAGCAATTGGATATTTTTTGATATAAAATAAAATCGTTTTCTTTACAAGGATTTTCATATTGCAAAACTAATAAAAAGTTTTCAATTTGCAAACAAAATATTGGTATTAATCAGAGACACTTCCGTTAAGAGGCGTTTGGCAAGATTGCGAAATTTGTAATAAATACATGTTTACATTTCGCAAGAATTTTTAGCTTTAATGGAAAATAAAAAGTTTCGAAGTTCGCAACTGACGAGAAGCGGCGGCACGTTAGCAGAAATACTAAAACACAATTTTAAATTACAAACAAATGTCACGAAAACAGAAAATATTATTTTCAGTAATATTATTTACAATTCTTTTCGTTGTAGACAGATATACTTGGATGCCAAACAGAGCTAAACATCTTTGGCTACAAGAAAGTGGAATAAATCTCGGCGATCCAATTGCATACAATCAAGATTTCATATTTAATGGAAGTGAAATAGAATTTCAAGGTGTAAAAAGTACAGAAGAATATCCGACGGTTATGGAAAATAGAAAAAGCAAATTTTACTTTGCCGGTTGTTATTTTGGAAACCTTTATATTTATGATTTAAAGCGAAATGAAATTACAACCTATTTCGACAAATAAAAAAATAAACTACTTCTGCTACCAGGCGTAGCTATTGCGCAACCTAATTCAAAAACTAAACTTTCAAAATAAGTATAAAAAACAACCTGGTTTAAGCACATTTAAGTGAGGTTTATTTTGAGTCATAATTCTATTTTTTAGTATGTTATGCACTAACTTTTTTTTCGAGAACAAAAACATACTCTTTGAAAAAAAAGATTTATGTGTAGTTTAAATCTACTATATTTACTTGATTTTACAGTTCAATTTAAAATAAACGAAGGTTTTTAGACCAGCTGAGAATAACGGTAAGTTTAGCTCGTCAACACAAACATAGACCATTTCAAAAATCGCAACTAATATGCAAAGAAGAAAATTCATAAAAGACACCTTGACAGGATTGCCATTACTACTTTTAACACCGACACTTTTGGCGAGTTGTGGTGAAGACGATGCGATTATTAATCCAAATGGCAAGACTGTTATAATAGTTGGCGGGGGAATTTCAGGACTTGCGGCAGCCAAAAAACTACAGCAAAAAGGCTTTACTGTAATCGTATTAGAATCGCAAGAAAAAGTAGGCGGCCGAATGCGAACCGACAGAAGTTTAGGCTTTGCTTTTGATGAAGGCGCAAGTTGGATCCACGGGCCAAATGGAAATCCTATAACCAATTTGGCTGCTCAATCTGGGGCAAATACATTTTTGACCTCTGACGACAGCGTTACAGTGTTTGACACGAACGGAACAGCCTATTCTGACGATATCTTGACCAGTGTCGAAAATCAATTCAACAGCGCTTTAATCGCAGTGAGAAATGCAGGAACGCAAACACAAAGTTTTCAAACAGTATTCAACTCTCTTTACCCAACAAAAGTCAATGACAGACTTTGGAAATACATGCTTTCTGCTTATTTTGAATTTGATATGGGTGGCGATATCTCAAAAATTTCATCAAAATTCTTTGATGACGATGAAGTATTTAGTGGAGACGATGTCATTATTACAAATGGTTACGATAAAGTAACTGACTTTTTAGCACAAGGTCTAGATATTAGATTAAACACAAGAGTTACAGCCATTAATTATTCAAGCCTAAAAGTAAATATTACGGCAAATGGAAACGCCATAGAAGCAGATTATGTTGTTGTTTCGGTTCCGTTGGGAGTATTAAAAAAAAATGTGATTGCTTTTACACCTGCTTTGCCTACCAATAAAATAAATGCGATTAGCAGCACAAATATTGGAAATGTAAACAAATTTTTATTGGTTTGGACTACGCCTTTTTGGGACACTAATCTGCAATATATTGGTTACACACCTGACACCAAAGGCAAGTTTAACTACTTTCTTAATATCAAGAAATTTACACCCTCAAATGGCTTAATGACTTTTGCTTTAGGCGACTATGCAACCGCAACAGAAAGTATGACTGATAATCAAATTATCACTGAAATAATGTTGAATTTAAAAGCTATTTACGGCAATAGCATTCCAAATCCTACTCACTTTTTAAGAACTAAATGGGGTCAGAATATTAACTCTTATGGTACTTATTCCTACCCAACAAATGGCTCCACTTCGGCCGACTTTGACATTCTTGCTAATGAAGTAAATAATAAAGTTTTCTTTGCTGGCGAACATACAGAACGAGACTATCGTGGCACAGTTCACGGAGCATATATAAGTGGAATAAGAGAAGCCGACAAAATAATAGATTTATAAATAAAAGAATTTTAACGGAATAGAAACACAAGTTTGCTACAACTATCTGAGGCAAAGGTCTTGCAAATGGAAATTAAAGCTATAAAAGAAAATTTTTGTTTGAAATGATAAGGCAATTAAATAACAGATCATACATCCCAACTAACGTTCTTAAACAAAAGTGGTAAAAAAAACAAACACAAGAGTTAAAACCGATTCAAGCAATTATCGATTTGGTTGTGAATTCCCATTTTCGTCTCTAAAGAAATTTTATATCAGCCGAAAATAAACAATTACATTGTCAGCAAGTCAATAGTATTGATTGTCTTTGCTGGCTTTCTATTTTTTTGAAATTCTTAACAAAATCTGCAATTCATTACATTTAATTTCAAGTTTTTTTGATATTCGTATCTATTAATTTTAAAATTGTACTATTTCAGTGCGAAATGGCATTTTCAACTAATCAATTTCGACACTTAAAAGGACTATAAATCAAGGAATTCCTTTGAATTTTGAACTTCCTTTACTATCTTTCGCACTCGAAAAAAAATGAACCCTTATACATTGACAAAATGTTAGAAGAAAAGAATGATAACCTGCTTCAGGCAGATGGAAATTTAGAAAATAGTTCGGTTGAAACAGCGTCAGTTGAAACAACAGTTTTAGATGATATACAAGCGGTTGGAACGAGCGATTTGCCCGAAGAAAAAGGCGAAACAATTATAGAAAGTAGTGAAGAATCCGAAAATGAAACTATTGAAGTTCCTGAAACTCCAATTGCAAATGAAATAGAAGTTCCACAGACCATCGAAAGTGAATCAGTTGAACCAGTTGATGCGGAAAACGAGCTTACTGCTGAAACAAAAATGTCTGAGACAAAAACCATTATCGAGGCCATTGCCGACAATAATGCAGAAGAAAGTGAAGACGAAACCTTGAAAGAACGTCACGATATTCCAATGTTAGATTACGACGCACTTTCATTAGAATCGCTTATTGCCGAATTGAAAAATTTGGTTTCCAATGAAAAAGTGATGTCGGTAAAAGACCATATCGAAGAAATTAAAAAATCATTCTTATCAAAATATTATCATCTTCTAGAAGAGAAAAAAGAGGAATTTCTTGCCGAAAACCCAGACACTACTGAAGAATTCACCTATCATTCTCCTCTAAAAACACAATTTGACCAATTGTATTCGTTATATAGAGACAATAAAAATGCACATTTCAAAAGTTTACAAACCAACCTGAAAACGAACTTAGAAAACAGATTGGCAATTGTCGAAGAGTTGAAAGAGCTTATCAATCCGCAGGAAAACATTAAAGACACTTTTAAACATTTTAATGATTTAAGAGAACGATGGAAAAATGCAGGACCAATTCCAAAAGACAAATACAACCATGTTTGGAATAATTATCATTTTCACGTAGAAAATTTCTATGACTATTTGCATCTTGATAGAGAAGCGCGAGACCTTGATTTTAAACACAATTTGGAGCAAAAACAAAAAATTGTTGCTCGTACAGAAGAATTGGTAAACGAGACAGATATCAACAAAGCCTTTCGAGAATTACAGGATTTACACAAAATTTGGAAAGAAGATATCGGCCCGGTTTCTCGAGAACACCGTGATGAAATTTGGAATAAGTTTAGTGACTTAACCAAACAAATGCACGACAAACGTGAAGTTTTGTTCGAAAAAATGAGAGGAACTGAACTTGAAAATTTAGAAAAGAAAAAAGAGATAATTGCCAAAATTGAAGTTTTGGCTACTGAAAAAGTAAACGCTCACGCACAATGGCTCAACCAAGTTGAAAAGGTCGAAGCTTTGAGAACAGACTTTTTCTCAGCTGGAAAAGTACCATCTGAGGTAAATGAAGAAACTTGGGCAGCTTTTAAAACGGCCGTGAGAAATTTTAATTCTTTCAAAAACTCCTTTTATAAAGACATCAAAAAAGATCAAAACAACAATTTAAGCCGTAAAATAGCACTTGTTGCCAAAGCAAAAGAACTGCAGGAAAGCATTGATTTTGAAATGACTACACCAGTGATGAAACAAATTCAAGAAGAGTGGAAACAAATTGGTCATGTGCCAAGAAAATACTCTGACAAAATTTGGATTGAATTTAAGGACGCTTGCAATCATTATTTTGACAAATTAAAAGAGCAAAAAAATGAGGAAAACACTGAAGAGGTGCAAGCTTTTGACCATAAGAAAGCCTATTTGGAAACATTAAGAGAATTCCAGATGTCTGGTGATCATAAAACCGATTTAGATGCTATAAAGTTGCATATCGAAACCTGGAAAGGCTTTGGAAAAGTGCCCATCTCCAGAAGACATATCGAAGGTAAATTCAACAAAGTGCTTGATGCACTATTTGAAAAATTGAGTTTGAGTAAAAAAGATTCTGAAATGATGCGTTTTTCTAATAGAATGGATCAATTATCTGAAAATAATGACACGAAAAAACTAGAAGGAGAGAAAATTTTCTTAATGCGGAAAATTGATGAAATTAAGAATGAAATTTTTCAGTTGGAGAATAACATTCAATTTTTTACCAATACTCGAAATGCTAAAAAAGAGAACTCCATTGTACTAGAAGTTAGAAAAAACATTGAAAGACACAAAGAAGAAATGGAAGTTTTAAAAGACAAACTGAAACAAATTAGAAATTTAAATCAAGTTTAAATCTTTTAAAATCAATTGAAAAAACCTCATTCAAAACAAAGTGAATGAGGTTTTTTTTTGTTCAAAAGAATGGAATATGATAATTATCATTTTAATGTTAAATATTGCTTGCTACTTTTGATTATCGAAAAACATTGTTTTCTATGAAAAACTCCATCTTACAAAAATACAATGTACCTGGACCAAGATACACAAGTTATCCGACTGTCCCATATTGGGATGAGGCAGATTTTGTCTATCAAAACTGGATTGACACTTTAAATAAATCATTTGCTGAAAGCAATTCGCAACAAGGACTTAGCTTGTACATCCATTTACCGTTTTGTGAAAGTATGTGCACTTTTTGCGGTTGCAACAAACGGATTACAAAAAATCACGACGTTGAACATCCGTATATACAGGCTGTTTTGAAAGAATGGACGATTTATTGCAATATACTTGAAGTAAAACCCATTATAAAAGAAATTCATCTTGGAGGCGGAACGCCTACTTTTTTCGATACAAAGAATCTGGAGGATTTAATCAATGGTATTTTCCTTTATGCCGAAAAAGCGCAAGATCACGAATTTAGTTTTGAAGGTCATCCTAATAATACCACCCGTGCACATTTGCAAAAATTATATGATTTAGGATTTAGAAGAGTTAGTTTTGGTGTTCAGGATTATTCAGAAAAAGTTCAAAAAGCGATTCATCGCATCCAACCTTTTCATAACGTGGCCAAAGTGACTTTTTGGGCTAAGGAAATTGGTTATACTTCAATAGGTCACGATATTATTTTTGGACTGCCGTTTCAAGAAATAGACGATGTAATTGACACTATCGAAAAAACGAATTCGCTGCAACCCGATCGATTAGCATTTTACAGTTACGCTCACGTGCCTTGGATCAAAGGAAACGGACAACGCGGCTTTAATGACGACGATATTCCTAAAGATGAAACAAAACGTACATTGTATGAAGTGGGTAAAGATTTGCTTTTCGAAAATGAATATTACGAAATAGGTATGGATCATTTTGCATTAAAAAGCGATTCACTATACAAAGCCTTTGATGGCGGCAAATTACACCGTAATTTTATGGGTTACAGTTCCTCTAAAACCCAACTAATGATAGGTCTTGGCGTTTCGTCAATTAGCGATAGTTGGTATAGTTTTGCTCAAAACGTAAAAGAATTAGAGGAGTATTATACAATTTTGAAAACAGATAAATTACCCATTTTCAGAGGGCATCTATTGACAAATGAGGACCTTATTATTAGAAGACACATCTTGAATTTGATGTGCCATTTTGAAACCTCTTGGCTAGATGAAGCCAATTATTTTTCTGAAGTTCCTGAAATTATTATCCAGCTGAAAGAAATGGAAAATGATGGCTTGGTCAGTATAGAAAAAAACGGAATCAAAGTCACCGATGCGGGAAAACCCTTTGTCCGAAATATCTGTATGGCATTTGACTTGCGTTTAAAAAGAAAAACACCAAGTACAAAATTATTTTCGATGACAATTTAAAAAAACAATCAATGACAATTAGAAGCTGATTGTACAAACAAACTCACATCTGATGGAGATACATACGGAATACCAAGTCCTAACCCTCTCAAGATAAATAAGACCCCAATAATGATTGCAGCAAATGGGATGAATTTTTGAATTTTATTTCGCATCGAAATTGTTAAAAATGAATTGAGATATACTACGCTGCTCATCATAGGAACTGTCCCTAATCCGAATAACATCATATATAAAGCTCCGTAATACTCGTTTTGCATTGCTATTGCACCAAATAGCGCAACATAAACCATTCCGCAAGGCAGAAAACCATTCAATAAACCAATCGTAAATAGGGATTTGTAACTTTTATTTTTGAACTGACTTCCTAAAGTTGCCTTGATTTTTGAAATCAATTTGAAAACAGGTTTCGAAAAATTGTATTTGGCAAAAACTTTCTCTGGAATCAGAATAACCGCAATCATCGCAACGCCAATAAAAATAGACATTTTTTGTTGAAAACCAGCCAAATACAAACCGCGTCCCAGCAGTCCAAAAATTAAACCTATAGAGGCATAAGCTGTCAATCGACCGATTTGATACGTCAGGATTTGTGTGACCTTCTTGGCTTGATTATTTCTATCTACAGGCAACATCATAGCAATTGGACCGCACATTCCGATGCAGTGAAAACTACTGATTAAACCGAATATGAAAGCGGTGTAGAGCATTTTTTTT
>CAMBHH010000019.1 GCA_945866505.1 Flavobacterium psychrophilum | reverse complement strand
ATCTAGCTGCTGGAGTTGTTGCGGTTATGGTTGGAAATGCAGTTACCGTTATTGTTTTGGTTGATTGTACTGAAGCACATCCACCACTTGTGGTTAATGTTAATGTTATATTACCAGTAGATCCATTTGCAGTGTATGTGGCATTTGCTGCGTTTGTTGGGTTATTTATTGTTCCAGAACTCGCTGTCCAAGTTCCTCCTGTTGCTCCACCTCCAATAGACCCTCCTAAAGCTCCAGAGGTAGCTCCTTGACAAACTGATAAATTTGAACCTGAATTAGCGGTTCCGTTAGTACATGATACACAATCCGAAACAAAAGCCCATTGTCTCCATCCGGCAGCTGTTTCATCTCTATTCCAAGGATCGGAAAGAGGAGCTGTAGTTGAATAATAACGAGGAGAGTAAATCTTTCCATTATAAACAACATTTTCAGCATCATAATAAAGCCCACAATTTGTGCTACATCTATTATTTGCGTTCCAGTTTGGAGTACCGCTACACAATGGTTGTGAAAAGATTGTAGCTGAATATAAAATAAGTATAGAATAAAACACCTTAGGCAAAAGCCATATTAAATTATTCTTAAAATTTTTCATATTTTTATTTTTTTTAAATATTTATGTTATAAAATTACCATTGAGTCCATTCCTAAAACTCTAATTTATAGAAGACTTAATAATCGATTTTTGCCCCAAAATTAATTTTTTTAAAGAATTTCTTTTTGTGATATAATGTTCAATTTAAAATTAGTCTATTTATGCTGAGCAATATTAAATTATAGGTATATGCGCTTAAAGCACCCTCGTTATCTATGGTATTCATTCTGGTAATCCTGCATATGTTCTTTGCTGCAATGATAATGAATTCCTCTTAACCAACCTTTGATATTCATTATATGAATATGCAATTCTTTAAAATTGTTTCCTTCATCAGAAGCAACTTGTTTGAGTTTTGTAAATTCCATTTTCAACGCTGTACATCCTTTCCATTTATCAGAAATTATTTCCGCATCATTAGAAACATATTTCCTCAAAAAAGAAGCTAATTCTTTTGCCGAAGAATTTTCAATAACCTCAGCATAAGCTCTACCAACTCCATCTTCTACTATTTCAAGTGCAAGAACTATTGTTTTTTTAGCACCTTTGCTTCTTCCTTTTTTACCTTCTTCTGATCCTACTACAACAAACTCATCTGCGTGAACAAGCCCAGTTAGTGGACTTTTAAGACTACTTTTGATCACTTGTTGTACCTTTTGTTTAAATGTTCAACAGGTCTTTTGACGAAGCTCAAATTAATTACTCAACTCCATTGAGAACATACCCTTTTTCTTAGCACTTATTTTAAATACGATATGAAAAGCTATCAAAATTGGAAACTTTAGTTTCTCGAAAATCGTATTTGTTGTCGGACTTTCATCTTAAACAGCGTTTCGAAAATGGTTTTTTCCCTTTATAATGTTTATCTTAATTACACTTTCTGCACACAAAACTATTTTCCCATTTGATTAACGAAAGGTATTCATAACAGTCTTCATCTTCGTTAAATCGCTAGTTAAATATTTTTGAATTCACACCTATAAATTTCTACCTTATACTCATTTGACAAAGGTAATACCATTTTCGTTTTTGGGCGACCTAAATGCCTGAACCTGAAATTTTAAAATAAACTTCTAATTATTGCTTACAAAGATAGCGTCTAATTTATTTATACAAAATTATTTGAATTTTTTTTATAAGAATTATGATAAAAAAAGATAAAAAAACAAATACTTTAGATAAAGAACTAAGCAAAAGTATATAAATTGATGTAAAATCTGATTCGCAAGTGCGAACAAAGGATTAGTAAGACATCATTTTTCTAAAAATCTATTTTATCCCGAAACATTGCTAATTTCGGGATTATTATGCCATATTTGACGAGAATTGATGAAAAAAAAGATTAGCTTTACACATAGAGCTCTTTGTAAATAGCAAATAATGTTAATCACGAACAAATAGCAGTTATATTTAATATGCTTTAGGAGCTAGCTACTGCAATTCAATAAAAATATAATTTTACTTTATTTTAGTTTTTATTTTGCCAATCACGAGACCAAAACCTTGCATTTTTCTGCAGCAGACGAACTCTTTTTAGAACTGTTAAACCAAAAAGAAGCCAAACTACTTTTTTGTATTTTTTACTAGGTCGAATTCTTGATTTCATTTCCAAAAAAAGTTTTTAAGACGCAGCTTTTTTAAGAAATAGATTGAAAATTTGTTATGCGGCAATACTATTTTTAACAAAAAAAACCAACAATTTAATTTGCTGGTTTAATCATTACTTGGTAAAAATCTTATTTAAAAACTATTTTCGATTTCCCAAAGCTAGTTTTTTCGTTTTTTATGTCTAGCAGCATAACGCCTTTTGGAACATTAAAATTGAAGTCTAATTCATTTTTTCCTTCATTTAATTTTACATTTGAAGAATATACTACTTTTCCTGTCATATCATATAGCGAAACAGTTGCAGTTGTAGTAATATCGCTAAACAACACACATTTCACATTTCCTAACGAAGGATTAGGATACACTAAAAATTCATTTTTCATAGTGTGCAATAAATCTTCGTATCCTTCTGGAGCTTTTTTAGTGAATTTCACATCGCTAATTGTCAAATCTAAATTTTTATTTTTCGCTTCTACTGGCAAAAATGTGAAAGTTAGCATTGTTAAATCATTTGCATTAATTTTTTCAGTTGATTTTGAAGAGGTAAAAAACTTAAAAGGTACATAATAAGTTTGTTCTTCTTCACCGATATTAATCATTGCTTTATATTGGTGTTTCCAATTTTCAACCGAAGATTTGATTAATCCTAATTCGATCAATCCGCTTCCTTTTGCTGTAAAAGATACATATTTATATTCATTGTAATCTGCAGGCTGTTGTCCTGGTAATAATGATTTGTATAATGTGGCATAATCATCTTCGCTAAACACCTCTAAATGTACATTCCTATTAATTAGCAGGTCATCTTCAGTAGCAACTCGGTCTAGATTATTTGAAACTCTATAGTTATTAATCAGGGTGTATTTTGAATCATAATCCAATCCCCAATTTCCATCTGCGTGATAAAAAGCATCTTGAATCTCTCCTTCTACTTTGATCAAGCCATCAAATTCATAAGCATCTGCAACGTTCAAGCGGATGGTTTGATTGATTTCAGATTTCAATGGATTGTATCTTTCTGTAAAGCCATTCGTTTCGCTGTAATTCTGATCCATAGTTATTTCTATAGATTTTTGTGTCTCAGTACTTTTTAATTTCAAAACAAGTTCATTTCCTTCTCTGGTAACTTTTGATGCAAAGGTTTTTGGAAGTTTTTGAATTTCCCTTTGAGTCAGAGGCATAGAAGACTTTATATTGTTCAAAATGTCGTTAACTAATTTGGTAGTTTGTTCTGGCAAGGTTGCCCAAACTTGGAAGTTGTAAACATCTTTAAAAGGAGTAAATTCTTTTACAAACCAATTCGACTGTAATGTATATTCAGAATCACTGTAATTTTTACCGATGCAAAAGGAAATTGCATATTCTGTAACATTATTTCTTTGTTTAATAGCTTGCATCAAGAAGTTATAACCACCTACCTTTATAGTTTTTACATTTAGAATTTCAGCACTTTTTAGTCTATCGCAAGAAGCTTTTGTATGGTTATAAACCCTGTCTTTGGTACGAACTCCCAAGACTACTGCTTTTGTAGCTCCTTGAAGAGAGAAATCGACACTTAATACTTCTTGTGCAATTGTATAATCTAAAATATCTGTTGGAGAAGTGATATGAGCAACATCACCCGTTTGCAAATTGGCGGGAAACATTTGTGCCATTGAGAATTCTTTAGTGGTACGTTGAACAGCGGTTGAATTATTTATCAATTTACTCTTGTCAAATCGAACCGCATCACTTTTAACGAATTCCGTAGGAATACTTTGCATCTTACGTGAAACGTATTGCTTCGACATAATATCTCCTAGGCTTTCGCTTTCTAGACCACCAGAATTGCCGGTATTTACCTCGTTTGACGCAATTGTCAATGGTATTACGGTTGTGTTTGAACAACCTTTAGCATTTACGCCTGTTACTGTAACTTCATAATATCCCGCTTGCGTAAATGCAAAGTTTACTGTACTTTGATTCGAAAACAATCCAGTTCCACCATTTGATACCGACCAGGAATAATTTGTGAAATCTATGGTATTACTCAAAACAAATTGTTTGGTGAGCGTTCCAGCTGCATTTGATAGGGTCGATTGGTTAACTATTGCATCTGTTGAACTATTTACTATTACTTGTGTAATTTTTGAATTAGACCCTATGCTATTAGTAGCTGTAAGTTTTACATTGTAAGTCCCTGGAACCGAATAGACTTTTGTTGGACTCATAAATGTACTTGTTGTTCCATCTCCAAATTCCCAAAAATAAGTAAGCGGTAAACCAGCTTGCACTGGCGTTGTAGCATTGGCGAAATCAAAAGAATTGGTTGCTAAACATTGGCTGGCATTGGCAACAGTGAAATCTGCCGTTGGAGCAACACCAACATCTACAGTTGAAATAGATACAGGGATTATAGTCGTACTTGAGCAACCACTAGTATTTACTCCTGTTAGCGTTACTTGATAAACTCCTGCTTGAGCAAATACAAAATTTACTGTACTTTGATTCGAAAACAATCCAGTTCCACCATTCGATACTGACCACGAATAATTTGTAAATGCTGAGTTATTACTCAATACAAATTGTTTGGTTATCAAACCAGCAGCACTTGATAGGGTCGATTGATTAACGATTGCATCTGTTGAACTATTTACTGTTACTGGTACTGTTTTAGCACTAGAGCCTATACTATTTGTAGCGGTAAGCTTTACACTGTAAGTTCCCGCAGCGGAATACACTTTTGTTGGACTTGCATCTGTACTTGTTGTTCCATCTCCGAATTCCCAAAGATAAGTTAATGGTAAGCTAGCTTGGATTGGAGTTGTAGTATCGTTGAATTTAAAAGAATTGGTTGCTAAACATTGACTTAAATTGGCAATAGTGAAATTTGCAGTTGGAGCGATACCAACATCTTCCGTTAAAATAGACACTGGTATTATGGTTGTACTTGAGCAACCTTTAGTATTTACTCCAGTTATTGTTACTTGATAAACTCCCGCTTGAGTAAACACAAAGTTTACCGCACTTTGATTCGAAAATAATCCTGTTCCACCATTGGATACTGACCATGTATAATTAGCAAAATCTAAACTATTATTCAAAACAATTTTTTTGGTTATCGAACCAGCCGTTTTCGACAAGGTTGATTGGCTAACAAAAGCGCTAGTTGAGCTATTTACCGCTACGGTTACTGCTTTTGTACTAGACCCAATACTATTTGTAGCAGTCAGCCTTACACTGTAAGTTCCTGCAACCGAATAAACTTTTGTCGGATTCAAAGACGTGCTTGTTGTTCCATCTCCAAAAACCCAAAGATAAGTAAACGGCAGATTCGCTTGGATTGGCGTTGTAGCATTGGTGAAATTAAAAGAATTGGTTGCTAAACATTGGGTTGAATTGTCAATAGAAAAATCTGCAGTTGGAGCGATACCCACATCTGTAAATGAAATAGATACAGGTATTATAGTTGTACTTGAGCAGCCTTTATCATCTATCCCAGTTACTATTACTTGATAAACTCCTGCTTGTGTAAATTCAAAGTTTACTGTACTTTGATTCGAAAACAATCCTGTTCCGCCATTCGATACCGACCAAGAATAATTTGTAAATCCGAAGCTATTATTTAATACAAATTTTTTGGTTATTACACCATTTACTTTCGACAAGGTCGATTGGCTAACAGCAGCGCTGGTGGCAGTAACTACCATTACTTTCATTGCTTTTGTATTTGACCCTAGGCTATTTGTAGCGGTCAGCTTTACACTATATGATCCCGCAACTGAATATACTTTTATTGGATTTTCAGCTGTACTTGTGGTTCCATCTGCAAAATCCCAAAAATAAGTAAGCGGTAAATTTGCTTGTATCGGGGTTGTTGTATTTGCAAAATTAAATGAATTGGTCGCTAAACATTGGGTTGAATTAGCAACAGAGAAATTTGCAGTCGGAGCAACACCAGGTACAATAGCATCGATTGATACCGGTATGATGGTCGTACTGGAGCAACCTTTGTCATTTGTAGCAGTTACTATTACTTGGTAAACTCCAACTTGCGTAAATGCAAAGTTTACTATGCTTTGATTGGAAAACAATCCAGTTCCACCATTCGATACCGACCAAGAATAATTTGTAAATCCTGAACTATTATTCAATACAAATTTTTTGGTTACCGAGCCAACTACATTCAATAAGGTCGATTGGCTAACAGAAGCGTTGGTTGCGCTATTTACATTTGTTATTACTGTTTTTGAACTAGACCCTTTACCATTTGTAGCGGTAAGTTTTACAATGTAAGCTCCTGCAGACGCATAAACTTTTGTAGGATTCTCAGCGGTACTCGTGGTTCCATCTCCAAATTCCCAAAGATAAGTAAGCGGTAAATTAGCTTGTATTGGTGTTGTAGTATTTGTGAAATTAAACGAATTGCCAGCTAAACATTGGATTGCATTGGCAACAGAGCAGTTCGCAGTTGGCGCCACACCTGCAGCTGCTGGAGAGAATATCGCATAATGCACTGCTCCACCTGAGTGGCTAAAACTATTTGCAATTACCTGACCTTCAATATTGGATTGATTTCCTGATCCTTTTGCGATGTCAGCAAATGGTGCGAAAACTGTTCCTTTGATTCCTGAACCGTTTGTGATGTTTAGTTTGGTAGTATTATAAAAATTATACATAATATATGGACAATTTTCAAAGCTAATTCCTGTTTGATTCCATACTTTCCAATCGAAAGTTCCCGCCGCGTCCACATTAATTATTAAAACTTTTGTAGCCGTTGGTTTGTTGCTGGTGAAATCCAAAACTTGAACAGCATTCAAATCTGCCGCTGTGATGTTCCAGTAATTAAGACCATTTTGTAAATTAATTTTTACTTGATTTGGTAGGTTTGTATTTGGAATTGACTGACCGTTGGGAGTGGTCAACTGTACGTTTGGTGTATTTTGAGATATGCTTAGCGATGAAGCCTTCATATTTTGAAAAGCACTTGCAAAATCTAATAAATTAGACTGAAAAACAGGGTTGTTGTTTACACTTACTCCTAAAGTTGGAGCATTTGCTTGCAACATAATAATGGGTGACGAATTGTAATTAGAATTTGGTGTAATTCTAATAGGCGGAGTTGCATTATTTGGATCAGCATACCAAACAGTTGAACTAGTTGAATTACCGATTTTTACATATCCGTTTGAGTTAACTTGTAGTGAGCTGCCACTTTGGTAATTCACTTTTCCGTTAACTAAAAGACCAATTTTTACGTTATTCACAACAAAGTTCCCCGCATTTTTGGTAGCAACTTGATAGCTGCCTTCAATCGTTAAGTCTCCTCCTATTGCAATCGGACCTTGAGTTTCATTGGTTTTCAATGTAGTGTTGCCCAATGTAAAAATATTAAAGTTTTTTGCTGGATCGGTTGGACTCTGAGCAAATACAGAAATATTCGCAAGAGTAAAAGCTAAAATCAAAAATCCGAACAAATTTGGCAATCTCGTTATCATCCTAGAGTAGTTCATATCTGAATTTTTTATAGCGTTATTTTAATAATTATATGCGAATTTCTAGCTAATATTAATGCCCTCAAACAATTAGGTTAATTTTTCGATATGTAGTTATTTTATTCCGTTTAAGTACACTATTTGTTCGGAGAAAATGTAAAGAATTTTTAATTTTTAGATAATTGCTTTTAATATCTGAGACTTAATCTCCGGCTAAGACTTGAAATAAAGTATAGACACAATTTATGTTTAGATCCGCAAGGATAAAAACAACTTCAATTGCATTGTCATTACTAACAATGCAATTGTTTTTTAAATGAAGTAAAATCAATAAAAAATGAAAATCAATACAATTTTAGTTGTAGTAACTTTATTAGAGCGTTTTCTTCAAATGCCCAAATAGATCAAGGAAATCGGATGATGGTTGGAGGATCAACATTTTCAAGTTATAATTACAAATTTGGATACACTACTAGTGTAAGTAAAGGATTTTAAAATAGCCCTAAAATTGGATATTTTGTAATTGATAAATTTGCAGTGGGTACTTCCGAAGAATTAGCATTTGTAAAATATATTCTTAGTAATTCTTCCGGAATAGGTCCATTTATTAGATATTATTTTTTTATAAAAGGAAAAATTGATTAATGTTTTTTCAGAAGTAAGCTATGAATTTAGTCGAACAACTTAAGTACATATAAAAGTTAAAAATTTTAATGTAAAAGTGGAAACAGTATTTTTTCTAAATAGTAGTGTAGGTCTTGAAGTAGCATTAAATTATCTAAATCATAAAGTTAATGATGGTACGCAAAACAATACTATCTATTTAGGTGTCGGTTTTCAAATACATTTAGAGAAAGAATAGAAAGACTTTTGGTAAGTAATCAGAAAATGCTGTTTTGAAACGATATCGTATTTTAATAAAACGTTTGCAAAAATCAGGTTATTTTTCTTTGATATAAAAAAATGCAAAGTCATTTAATATTCATTTATGCTTTAATTCAAGAATTTAAATCTCAATAAACAGCAGAAAACCCGAAAAGTATAAACTTTCACGGTTTCTCCGCATTATTGGAAAAGCTAATATTGTAATTATCGCCAAGTAAACTCTTTCCGAAGATATTGAAACGGTAGAAAAATCAGTTAATTGAAAATAGATTAAAGAAAAGGTCTTAACAGATAATACATCGAAACAAATAAATCAAATAATCCAGGAATCTATGTCGGAAAAAAGAATTCTTATTATAGACAAGAGTACAAAATTATTAGACATTGCAGATTATGGAGAGATTCTCCATACCTAAAAATCGAATAAAAGAAACTTCCCGGTAAATATCTACAAAATTAAATGGGAAAATCTAAAATTATACCTAAACGAGTTTGTTTACAAGCTAAATGTCCACTATTTTAAGGAAAATTTATTCGATAAGCAGGTAATGGCAAGTATTACGGGATTATGAATAAAAAAGGACAATCAATATAAAAGACACTGTCTTAAAAAGTGCCTTTTAATTTAAAATTATTTTACTTTCTAGGTTTTTTCATCTATGGAAATGTGTTTCTTTGTGCGCACTAGTTTTCTAACTTAAACATGTATTTTCAATGCCAAACTATTTCCTTGACATCGAATATAATGACCTCACTTACGGTGAAAAAGATATTAATTTAAAGGAATTTGAATGCTGCACATTTAGTACTTGTGATTTCTCGCAATGCAATTTTATTGGAGTAGTTTTTATTGATTGCATCTTCAACGATTGCATTTTTAGCGGTGCCAAAATCAATCACGTAGCATTGAGAAGCGTGTTATTTAACCGTTGCAAAATTTCATCTGTCAATTTTGCAATGTGCGATAAACTCATTTTTGAGGTTCATTTTAAGGAATGCGTTTTGGACTTTTCGAAATTTTATACCTTAAAAATAAAAGCCACTACATTTGTCGATTGTAGTATGGTTGCTGTAGATTTTATGAGCACTGATTTAACCGAAGTGGTCTTTGATAACTGCGATTTATACCGTTCAGAATTTGGCAAAGGTAATGCAAGTAAAGCCAATTTTAAGACTAGTTTCAATTACACAATTGACCCAACAAAAACCAAGATTAAGAAAGCTGTTTTTTCGCTTGATGGCGTAAAAGGATTGCTTTACAAACACGACATTATGGTAAGCTAAAATAATATTACTAATTATTACTTTAATTCAATTTCTGAAGTACACTTTAAACAATAATAATCAACAAATTAATTTTATTTTTTCAATCAAAAAGAACAATTTTTATAATTCAATCATTTTCTACAGAACTATAGTCAGTACGAATCGATTTCATTTGAGTTGCAAAAAATAAATATATTCGGAATTCAAAAAAAAGAAGAATTGGCTTAAATTAAAACCAAATATATTTTCCTAAATTTGAAATATTGTTGTACTTTTAACAAGAAATTCGTAAAAAAAGCATCTAAATAATTAAAATGAAATAAAATGTCAAATCTCATTCTGACTGCACAAATTATTGTATCAGCATCTGTATATTATGTGTGGATATTCCGCTATTTTAATGTTGTTAAAGAATTTAATCAATTTGGATTAAGCGACTTAACCAGAAATTTTGTTGGAGCTTCAAAAATTACATTATCAGCCTTATTAATTGTAAGTATATGGAATCCTGAACTATTAACAATATCCTCAACACTTATGGGAATGCTTATGATTGCTGCACAATATTTTCATTTTAAAATCAAAAATCCATATATTAAGCACTTGCCGTCATTAGTTTTATTGATTTTATGTTTGTTTTTATCAATAGCAACTTCAGATATAATTTAATGATGAATACACTTGTTGTCTGTATTTTAGTATCTAGTTTTTCATTTCTTTTTTATGCTATTTCATACTTTGTTGGCTCGCACATGAAAAATGAATTTAAGCGGTTTAATCTAGAAAAATTGGGGTTATTAGTAATTATACTAGAAATTTTGGGTTCGTTGGGTTTATTTGTTGGCATTTGGTACGAACCTCTTTTATTGCTATCGTCTGCAGGTTTAGCGTTATTAATGTTGCTTGGAGTAATAGTAAGATTTAATTTAAAAGACAGTCTTTGGATTACGATACCTGCACTGTTTTATATGGGTTTAAATGCTTATATTTTCTATTTAACAGTACAATTTTAATTGTACTATTTTAATTAAAAGTTCGTCCACTGCCAAACTAATCCTTTCTTCTGTAATGCGCTCAGTCGCACGACTTGTATATTATTATGCAACGTATCAGTATTTATACCAATTACTATATGTACTGCCAACATTTAAACATTTATTAAAAAACTTGTGGTGGTTTTTTATTGGAACGATTGCGAATTAGGTAAACTCCAAAGTAATCGGCTAGTTTTATTCACATTTTCTTTTTATCGAACAACGTGGACAGCTAGAATTTTGAAGTTTCACGTTGTTTTTCATCTGAGTTGATTTAATTTTTATTCAAATTTAAGAAAGCAATTTTAAATTAATTTGTTCTGTCTTGAAAATTTAAAGTCTTATTATTATCCTCTTTAAACTACATTAAAAGTCTTATTAACTTTTAAGAATCGTCATCATTAAATCTTGCTTGTATTTCATAATAATATTATCTTTTTCTATTTCAAGAAGCTCTTCTTTAAAACTATTGAACATTTCCATATCAAAACCAGAGCTAAGGAGCATTAACTCTAATTGACTTTTTCTTCTACTAATGGATGGTTGCACCACTTCAAATTCGTTAACATCATATACATTAACATCAATGTCATTTTTCGAACTTACAGGATTGCTAGCAACTGGATTAGGTTCCGCTTGATTATTTCTATAACCTCCTGCGGCATAATTATTATTTTCAGAATTTTGATTTCTATTGTTATGTTGCGAGTATTGGGGATTTGTAGCATTATCTAAATCGCTAGGATTCTGGTTAAATTGCTTATCATTTCTACTATTGCTATTGTAAAATTTATCCCTGTCGTCGGTATTATTTATATTTTGCGACTTTTGTTGATCATATTGTGTTCTATAATGCAAGTCATTTCCGTTATTGAATTCATCAGTGTTTTTATAATTTTTTGGACTTTGAAAAGTACTTTCATTATTTGACCTTTCAGGTTGTGCAAAATGACCCCAATTCTGATTATTTTCCGAACCATTATACCTACCTGATCTTGGATCTTGAAAATTTCTTGAATTTTCAAAACTTTCATTATTTGAAGTATTTCTCAGATTTCCAGTTTTTACTGATTGCCCAAATTGGTTTCTATATTGCACGTCATTTCCATTAGTGAAGTCATCAGTGTTTTTATAATTTTTTGGAGCCTGAAAATTACTGTCATTTTTTAATCTTTCTGGTTGCTCAAAATTTCCCCAATTTTTAATATTTTCTGACCCATTAAAGCCACTTGATCGAGAATCTTGAAAATTATTTCTTGAGTTTTGAAAACTTGCATTGTTTGCAGTATCTCTAAAATTTCCAGTTTTTTCTGATTGCTCAAATTGTGTTCTATAATGCAAATCAGCATTATTATTTGAGTCATCAGTATTTTTATAATTTCTTGGGGTTTGAAAATTACCGTCATTATTAAACCTTTCAGGTGCAACAAAACCACCTCTATTCTGGATATTTTGAGAACCGTTTAATACACTTGAACGTGCATCATGAAAATTTCTTGAATTTTCAAAACTTTCTTTATTTAAACTGTTTCTGAAATTTTCAATTTTTTCTGATTGCTCAAACTGTGTTCTATTCTGCAAGTTATTGCTATTATTGAAATCAACATTATCTCTATAATTTATTGCACTCTGAAAATCGCTATCATATTTCAACCTTTCTGTCTGCGCAAAATTATCCATATAATGACTGTTTTCGGAACCGTTAAATTTACTTGCGCTAGGATTTTGAAAATTTTGAAAATTTTCATTATGTTGAGTATCCATTATATTTCTAGTTTTTTCTGATTGTTGAAACGGTTTTCTATAAAGCGAGTCAGCGTTATTATTGAATTCATCAGTATTTATATAATTTCCTGTATTCTGAAAATCACCCTCATTTTTCAGCCTTTCTGTTTGTGAAAAATCATCCCAATTCAGACTGTTTTCAGCACTGCTAATTTTAATTGAACTCGGATCTTGAAAATTTCTTGAATTTTGAAAACTTTCAATATTTTGAGAGTTATTTAAATTTTCCATTTTTTCTGATTGATCAAATTGAGTTCTTTGATGAAAGTTATTTTCATTATAAAATTCATCATTATACTGGAGACTTCTTCCGTTTTGAAAACTATTGTCGTTTTCTAAATTTTCTAGTTGCTCAAAATTACCTTCATTATTACCGCTTTCAGAATCATTAAATTCGTGTAAGATTGTTTCGAGAAAATTTCTTTTATTATGAATATCAGCTACGTTTTGAGAATCTAATATATTGCTATTTTCGGATTTAACAAATTGAGTTCTGTTAGCCAACTTTATGTCATTGTAAAATTCATCCTTAAGTTCAAAACTATTATCGCCTTTTAAACTTTCTAGTTGCTCGAAATTTGACTCTTTCACACTACTTTCCGAATCATTAAATTCATCTAAGATAGTTTCAAGAAAATTTCTTCTATTGTTAATGTAATCTGTGTTTTGAGAATCTGATTCATTGATTTTTTCTAATTGATCAAGAGGCATTGCATCATATTCGTCATCACTTTTATTATATTCATTAACATTTTGAAAACTTCTACTGTTTTGAATATTATTGTCGCTATCTATAGTTTCTAGTTGCTCAAAATTAGCTTCATCATCGGTATTTTGAGAATTTAATGGGTGAATTTTTTCTGATTGATGAAATTGTGTCTTATGGTTATCGTAATCAGTGTCCTTGTATTCGTCATTTTTTTGAATACTTTTTGTACCTTGAAAATCGTTATTATTTTCTATTATTTCTTCCTGTTCAGAATTATTCTTCGTGTAAACATTTTTAGATTTATTGTTATTATCTTCAAATTGATTTTTCAAATTCCATTTAGATGGTACATTTACAATATTTGGTGAAGTTAGATTATAAGCAAAATTCCCGCTGTTTTCAAAATAATTTTTATTGGGAACAGCGCGCTGTACACTACCCGCATTTCCTTCTTTATGGTTTTCCTTTACAGAATCATTAGAAATAATGCGCGCCTGCTCAAGATGTTCATTTAAAAATGCCAAATCTCCTTCGAATTTTAAGTCGGTGTATTTTTCCATTTTTTAATATTTTAAATCAGTATGATTATTCTCACCTTTACTATCTCCTGTTGACAAATAGTAACCTTTTTCGTTTTCATTTCCTTCGACCATATTTTTAACACCACCTTCAGCTTCGACCTCTTTGCGGTACAATTCTTCATAATCAGGCGTGTATAAAGCATCAGGAACTACGTGCAAATCAAAATCACAAATCAGTCTATCTGTCTTTTTTAAATTACCATATACATAAATAAAATGATTCACTAAACCAATATTTTTATTACTGTCATAAGTCAACTCAATAATACCCGTACTTTGCGCTGGCACAACTTCTAATATTCCATCTTTAAGTATAATACAACCGCAAGAAGTTTGTATATCAGTAATTTTAAACGGAAAATCACTTTTGTTTTCTAACTTAACTACTATATTTAATTTTTGGCCTTGAACAACAGGGTAATAATGCCTTATTGGATCAATTACCACTACATCAGCTAAATTTTCTTCAAAATCACAAGAAGTAAAGAGCAAATATATTACAAATACTGTAAATATATGAATAGACTTCTTAAAATTATATAAAAACCTGTTATTTATGCAAATATATTTCATCGCAAGCGAATTTTTTAAAGATTTTATCACGATACACTTTTATTACTACCTTATCGTTTAAGTTCAAATTAACCGACGTTTCTAAACTAACTTTTCTTGCACTCTCGGACATCGTTACCGTAGGTTTTATTGTTTTAACAATAATGTTATTCACTAAAACTTGTATTTTATCTGGCGCTCTCAATTTTAAATGTTCATCAATTAAAAAATTTAATTTAAGTCGAAACAAGCCAGAAGCATTTAATCCTTTGATTTCGGCGGTCAAGTCTGCTGCGCTAACTAACAACCAGCCATTATGATAATCGAACGGCAAACCAGGAATGCCGTCTGTCAATACACTTTCGTCTTGATAATCTTCGTCTAATATACTTGTAACCTTCAAAATATCCTTAGACAATAAATTAGTTTGCAATTTGGCATCTATTACTTCTGATTTTACATCATTAAGGTAGTTTAACACCATACCGTCACGTTCACGAGTAAGAAAAACATCCTTAATTTTAAATTGATTTTCAAAAACTGTTCGACTGTTTTTAAAATCATTATTGATTAAAATTTGGTTATCATGCTTTTTTGCAAATCCAAAATTATCATCAAATCCGCTGGCCAAATTAATCTGCATCGCTGTGAAAATCAATCCTGTATGCAATTGACTCAATCTATAATCAATCTCTTCTGTTTTGCCTGATTTTAAAGCCCCAACTTCATTATAAAAATTAAAAAAATCTTCTTTATTCAGGTAGGTCTTTGTCATTTTACCAACACCATTATATAAATCTAAACTATAGTTTGATGTTTGCATCGCTTTCTCCAGTCCTAAAATATAATCGGCTACCAGCTTCCCAGATTCACCATAATGCTGCTTGCAAAATCTGTTTACCAACTGGTTCACATCTAACGTTGGATCTTGCATCAAGGCAGCTAACACATATGTATGCACTTCGTTAAAGCTGCTATAATCATACCCTGCCCCATTTGCAAAAATTCCGCTTATATTTAACTTTTTATAAAAATTGAAGTTTGTTTTACAAACAGACAACATTGCAAAAGGTGTCAAATAATCGTCGAAGTTAGAGATATAGTCCCAGACATATATTGAAGAGCAAACCTTATGCCAACTTTCAACTTTAGATGCGAAAGCTTTAACAGATGGGTTATTGCTATCTATATTTACTTTTCTGGGAATATCTATAGAACTAATCAATATTCCTGTATTTTTTGGCATCATAACCGACGGAGGCGTCTTTACGGATAAATAATCAATTGTAAAGAACTGATGATTAGGAAACCGAGTAGCCAATTTATTTACTAGAGCAATTACCGAAAAACTTGAATTTCCTTTAACATTCCCAAGTTTGGCGCAGGCTGAGCACGTACAGACTAAATTATTATCTGCTGGACATACTACAAAATTTTGATGACTATCTTCTTTTTCCCCATAGTTTTCGAGTACAAAATTTACTAAAAAATTATACATTTCAGGTTTGCCAAAACACAATTGATCCTTATTTAGTTGACCATCCACAATGCTATAATGCTCATCCTTAGGGTTTTTATTAATAATATTAAATAGCTGATGTCCCCAAATTCCCCAATCATTTTCTACATTATTAGTATTAACGATTACATCATAATCCTTTACCAAATTGGCTTTTAAGTGAGGTTCTCTATAACTAAATGCAAATTTTACTTTTTTGGATGCTGCAAAATTCACAATGGCTGGAGGCAAATCTTCCGCTTTTATTTTAGAAGTGTTTTCACTTAATGCTTGAAAATACTGATAATACAGCCAATACAATGTTTTTTTTGAATTTGCCTTTAATGTTAATTTGTTTTCGTTTTTAATAATTTCATAGTCCCCATCAAGATTTTTGTCTACCGCAACGTCTATAAATTGGACGTTTTTTCCATTATTTGGAATTTTATCCTGACCTTGTTTTAAAACTACCCCTTCGGCTGAACGCTTTTTTAAGTGATTGTACAAATAATCTACTTCTTTAATATTACCGTTGGTAGCGGCTGTGACAACATAGTAGTCAAATGCAATTGATTGCTCATCTTCTACAGACATTCCGCAAGAGATAAAAAGGAGAAAAAATATATTTTGTATTATAATCATTTTCATACATGTAAATTATGATTTTTCAGCGGTCATATATGGTATGCTTTGCCAGTTCGCTAGCGCTCGTGTCGCCTTTTATACTTATTGATGTTTATCTCACAATATGTTATTTTCATAGGAGTTCGATGATTATTCAATTGTTTGCAACAAATTCGTTGTTAATGGCGATTTCAAAAAGAATAAATCGCCGTAAGATATACATTAAACAAGTTGCTATATTCGTTTGGATTGTATTTGTAATTGTACCAGTTTCCAAGTACGCTCAATGTCAAACGTCTATTTATCATGTATTGACCGCCTGCACCAACCATCGTGTTAAATGCGTTGTAAGTATTATAGACTGCCAAATCTAAAGCTCCAGACTCTGGAACTGTTCCCACAGATGCCATCGCCGTTAGATGACTTCGACCATCATTAAAAATGTAAAATCGAGATTGTGCTAAGACATTGTAAAGTGTCAATGAACTTTCGGTTCTGTACAGTAATGCTTTAGCATTGAGCCACATGTTATCGCCTTTGTGTGATACACCTGCAACCAAATTGGTCAAAGTGTACACATCAGGCAAATTCCTATAGCCCAATCCAAGTTCTAATTCGTAATCTTTTGCGAAGCTTCTATAAATACTCCCATTGGCAATAACATTAGCAAAATAACGTGTTCCAAAACCCAAATTTGCAATGAAATAGGTTTTTCTATTTAGTATGTGGGTCCATTCTGCTTGGCCTAAAACACCAGATCCTAACTCCCTACCGGTATAATTTAAGCGTCCTGTATAGGTATTTGTATTAGACTGAAAACGAGTATATTCTAAAATTGCAATTGCATTGACATTGATCTCATCCGCGAAACGACTTCTAAGATAATTAAGTGAAATTTGATTTTTATATGTTTTATATTGCAACCATTCCAGTTCTTTTAGAAAACTAGCTTGCTCTGTAGGTGATGGTTCGTAAAATTTCATGAATTCATAAGCTTTTGCATAATCTTTCAGCAATAGATATGCAAGTCCTTTTTGATGCAGAAGTTCTTTGTTGTTAGGATTATATTTCAAAGCATCATCTGTAACAATAATTAATTGGTTTGCATCCTTATTCTTGTAAAGCATCTTTCCGTAATCTAAAGTGTACTGAGAATTGGTGTTTACAACGTCTTTGTTATACGGATTTGACAGTAATAACTCTTTTAATAAATTACCAGCTTCTTCGTACATTTCATTTTTACTTAGTGCTTCGGCATATTTCGTTTTAAAAACGATACTATCTGGATTTGCTTCAATAGCTTTTTGCGAATACTTTAACATTAATTTACTATCATTAATACTAAATGCAGCGTTGATGGCGTAGGTATAAGCTAGCTCACTTTCTGGATTTATAGCTATTATTCTATCTGCAACTTCCAATACTTTTTGCACTTGACCTGCTTCAACAAGTTTTTTCAAAAACTTCGTGCCAATTTCATCATAGGCTATCAGGTAATTTTCAAATTCATTCTGATTAACGCCTTTGAGAAAATCTTCATAAAAAGTTAATGCTTCTTCGTCTCGATCCATTGCAACCAAAACACCTACTTTACGAAGTTTATTGTCTTTGTTACTAGGAAAATCGTTGTTTAATTTTTGAACAGTAGCAAATGCTTCCTGTTTCCTTCCTGTTTTTAAATAGGCCTCTGTTAACTCCTGCAAACATACTTCTGTATAATCATTTTTAGACAGTTTCGTTAAGAAAGTCAATTGAATTAACGCCTCACTATATTGTTGGTTCAACATATTTTGGCGCGCTAACTTATACTGATAATTAACATAATTGTCGCGAATTTCTGCGTCTTCAGGAAAACGAGTGTACATCTTAGTCAAAACTGCATTTGCTTTTGAATCATTTCCCATTTGAGTATAAAGCGTGTACTCTTTTGAAAGTAATTTTTTGTTATCTCCTCCAGATTTCTTGGCCATATTAATATAATTTTGCGCATCAGAATAATAACCTCTTGATAAAGAAGTGTTTAATAAATACTCCAAAGCCTCTGGATTACCGGGAGATTTTTCTAAAATTTTACCATAAAGTGTATAGGGATCTTTATCATTTTGGACACGAGCACTTTCTAATAGCAATTGATTATAAAGCGCAGATAACTGACCATTTCCTTTATTTTTAGATCTAATAAAATTTAATGCTTCATTAATATCACCACTATCAGCAAGTATAGAAGCTTTTTTAGTAATTAGGTAACTATTATTAGGCATGTATGTTAATGCTTGATTTGCATAAACGAGCGCTTTGTCATAATCCCCAGCCGCAATATGAGTATTGATTACATCAACGTATAAATTAGGATTCGTTTTATCTACTGCCATTAACTCATCGGTCATTTTTAAAGCGGCATCGACTTTACCAGATTTTTTAAGATTTTGAATTTCAGTTTGAAGGTTATAACGATAATCTTCTTTTATCTGACTGTCTTCTGGGTAAATTTGATTAATTCGCTTCAACAATCTATTCGCTTCAACACTGTTACCTTGCAATCTATACACCTCTATTTTTTTACGCCAAAGTCCTTTCCAATAAGGGTTTACCTGTAGAAGTTCATTGATATAACAAATTGCCGCCGAATAATGTTTATCTTCTATTTCTACGTTTGTCAAAATCTGCTTTGCATCCACATTATTTGGATCGTACTTCAAACTCTTAATTAAATTGAATCTTGCTTTATCGTTATTTTTTTTCTCATGATAATATTTGCCATTTAGCATCAATAAATCGGCATCATAAGGACTTTCCTCCAAACCTATATCTACCATTTGCTTGCCTTCTTCCAAACGATTTTGCTTGAATAATTTGTTGGCTTTCTGAAAGGTTGATTCCTCTGAAGTTTGTGCATAAACAACCGATAATGTGCTACTACTTATTAGCAGCGTAATTGTTATCAAGATTGTATTTTTAAGTAGGTTTTTGCTTTTAAACATAATATTTTATACTTGAATTGTTTGTGTTACTGGTTCTTTAGCTTTAGTTGTTTTCTTACCGGCCGTTCCTTCTCTAGTCATAGTTCCCCATTCAAAAGTACTTTTAGTCAAATAATCGATATAGCCCCTTATATTAAAAAAAACAATCAACGGGTGGTAAATAACGGGCTCAACTAAACAAAATAAGATTAATCGTAAATATTCTCTATTTCTAAAACGGTGTTCTAAAAGTCTTTCGTACAAAAGAGTCGTCAAAGACAAACTGAGTCCGAAAATATAGGAAAAAAACAGCATCAAGAAAGCCGTATTCCAGTTAACTCCGCCTACAATAATAAGCCAAATTGTTGCTAAATAGCCAACTGTTTCAATAATCGGAGCTAAAAATTCGAAGAAAAAGATAAATGGGAATGAAATCAATCCCATTTTTTTGTATTTTCTATTGAATACATATTGCCAATGGATTGAGAAAATTTGATACAAACCTCTCGCCCATCTAGTCCTTTGACGGTTCAATACACGAAATGATGGTGGACCTTCCGTCCACGCACAGGTATCGGGTACTAAGTCAATTTTGTACGGCTTTTGATAGTTAATCATATACGCAATCATCCTCGTGGTCATGTCCATATCCTCGGCGTGCGATAAAGGATCATATCCACCAGCGCCAATTGCAATTTCTTTATCAAACAAGCCTAAACCCCCAGAGACATTACTAATTGCATTGATGGTAGAAAATCCGAGTTTCCCAATATAATAACTTCGCAAATATTCAATTTCTTGGTATAATGGAAACATTCTAACAGGCAATTTAGCTTCTAGCAAAACACCGTCTTCCACTACACAACTGTTTACCATTCGCATGGTAGCTCCAACGGCAATTACTCGTGTTTTAGTGCTAATTACAGCAAGAATCATTTTGGTTAATGCCTCACGGTCAAGAACACAATCCACATCAGTACAAATAAAGTATGGATATTTAGCAACATTAACTCCCGCGTTTGAGGCATCAGCTTTAGTACCTCCATTTTCTTTATCTACTACAATTAATCTTGAATATTCTGGATTTGTAGATTTGAAAATACGCTTAAACGGCTTCGTTTTAATTTTCTCTACATAAGCATAAGTAGTTTCAACCATTTCAAAGTTATCAATAAGAAGTTGCAACGTATCGTCTTTACTACCATCATTAATAATCACCACTTCAAATTTGGGGTAGTTTACCGTAAGAAATGATGTTACATTATTAATGATGGTTTTCTCTTCATTATATGCCGGTGCAACAATCGAAATGCCGGGAATAAAAGGAGATTCCCTAAATATTTTTTGTGTGTCAGAACTTTTTTGGGCTACCAGTTGTCGCAATTTTAAAAATGCCAAAATCGCAAGCATGGTATAAATAAGCACGAGAGCAAAGGCATAAAAAAAAATCACAAATTGATAGACGTATAAAATTGTATCCATAAATAGTAAACTCTTAATTTAAAAGCAAAGGATTTTTAATGTGTTCAAAAATAAGATAATCAAATCCTTTTGCGTCACGCTCTAAAACTTCAATTACTCGCTGACCATTTTTTTCTGATGAATAAATCGCTTCCCCTAAAGCCAATTTCAAATCTGTTTCATAAGCGCTTTCGAAAGCGCGAACATAGAACGGCAACAACAATGGATCTGTTTGAATATGTTTTAAATTATTGATCATGCATAATTGAACATTTTCTGAACAGGCACCATATTGTTTAATTAAATTATGCGCCATACTTTCAATTCCCAACATCTTTAAAGTTTCTATAATTTGAATCTTTACCCCATCGTTTGGTGTAGTCTTAAAGAAATCAAAAAGAAATTCTTTATTTTCCCCTTGATTGTAGTAACCAACTTCATAAATAAAAAACGACTGTAAGTTAACATTACTAACTTTAGGTATCCATCGAACAAAGTTAGGAATCGTTTGTGTTGGCTTATTTAAAAGAATGTCATGAATTTTACTCTTGTCCCAAACCGTAAAATCTTTATCAAATTCTTCGTCAAAAAACTTAAATGGTTCGTGTTGACTTAGGTGAATTTGGGCAATACGTGCTTTTTTACGAAGTTCGCTATTTTTATGATACAACAAAGTAGAAAGGATAGACTCTGAAATATTGGCCCTTAAATCAATAATAGTTTGAAGGTTTTCCATTTTCACTTTCAGCGATTTATCTGTTAATTTATCATCCCAATAGGCTGTCAATTTGAAAAGACGTGCTAAAGATAAAAAATTTTCATAATTAAATTCAAACGGAAAGTCATTTTTGATGAGTACCATTTCATAAATTATGTCTGGAATTTCTGAATGACAGCGTTGTTTTATTGATGCAAAATCATACTGTAAATTGTTGAAGGGAATGATCTCAGGGTCTGTAAGAATTCCTGATAAAACAGTATAACAATCACTATTCCTTTTTCGCTCTGCTTCCCTAAGTTCGAATCGTTTTTTGATATAATAGTTAACCAGGCTCAAAGTAGCAATAAAAAGCAACAAAAGAATTAAGAAAATGGTAACTACTACAGTAATACGAATTACAAGAGCCATTACAATAAACTTGTAATATAGATTCTCGAAAAAATTAATAATACTAAACATTTTTTTTTAAGTAATGAAGTTACAACGATTTTTATTTATTACGTGTACACAAATGCAGACTTACAACTTATTAACAACATTAAATATGACTTCAAAGCTGCGATTTTGCGAATTTATTAACTTAAACAAAAATACAAAAAATTATTTTTACAAACTTCTTCTTATTATTCAAAGAATCCTAATTATAGGCAATGTTTTCGATAACTGGTTCAATTAAGTCGGTGAATGGATACTTTAATGCACTTCCTTGTTTATTTGCAGAGAACTACCTAGGGTCCGAAGAAAAACTCAAAAACAAGTTTACCTTTATATTTCATAAAAAGTCATTGTTTAAAAACAAGCAATGCGACAAAAAGACTGCGATAAAAGTAGGATTAGTTCGAGTTAATCTTCCAACTGAAGCGATCTAAGTTTTGATGATTTCCTTGTTAAAAAGTCAAAGACACCAATCAAAAATGTTGAACTAATTGTACTTTTTGAGATAGTAATAGCAACTTTTAAAGATGAAAGGAAGAATAAAATTAAACTAAAAATCGTACTGATTATTCAAAAAAAAGTGTGCTACAAAATTTTTTCTATGCCTTTTTTCTGATTAATTTGCTACCACCTTTTGTAAATAATTTACAGTAAAAATTGGCAATAAAAAATAAAATATATGCTTTGTGAGATATACTTAACTTTATAAAATTACCATCGAACTCGCCTTTAAAATTAATTTGCAGACACCAGTTTCGAAATCAAATCTAGTCTAATCCAACGGGTATATAATTTTGCCCTATGATTTCTATAACGCTATTTTTGTTGTTCTAAAGATTGTATTAAATTATAAATAGTTGACTTGCCAATATCAAGTATTTTAGCAGTTTTCGAAACGTCGTTTCTATTATTTTTAAGATAATGCAAGATAATTTCAGTAGTATGTTCTTTTAATGTTTTTTCGTCCGACAGGAAAAAATCAGTATTGTTAATGCTATTAAAAGTGAGATCATCTGCTACTATTTCATTATTTTCACACATCACACAAGCCAAATCAATAACCGATTTTAACTCTCGAATGTTTCCAGGAAACGGATACTTTAGGAGCTTTTCTTTAGCTTCCTTCGAAAGCGAAATAGCCTTCATTTTATTATCTTTTGTAAATAAGTCAATAAAATATTTTGCCAATAATAATGTGTCATTTCCTCTTTCTCTTAAAGGAGGCAACACAATAGGCAAACCTATAATTCTATAATATAAATCCTCTCTAAAGTTTCCATTTTTTACCTCTTGCGCTAGATCCTTGTGAGTAGCGATTATCAATCTCGCATCAAACTTTATTTTTGTAGTGCCTCCCAAACGAACGACTTCTCTTTCTTGCAAAACTCTCAACAATTTACTTTGAAGATTCAAATCTAATTCGGCTATTTCATCCAAAAAAATAGTTCCACCATTAGCTTGTTCAAATTTTCCTATATTTCTACTGTTAGCTCCTGTAAAAGCTCCTACTTCGTGACCAAAGAAGTCGCTTTCCATCAAATCTTTAGGAATTGCAGCCATATTTATGGCAATAAAAGGTTTGTTTTTTCTATCTGAATTATAGTGAATTGCCTTTGCCACAACCTCTTTTCCTGTTCCTGTCTCGCCAGTAATCGAAACATTTATATTAGTATTAATGGATTTATTTATTTTACTGAAAACACTTTTTATAGCTTCACTTTGTCCAATTATCGTTTTCTCGAAACTAAATTTTTGCTCTAGTTGTTCCTTTAAGTCTTCTACTTCGTTTACAAGATCAAGATTCTCTCTAATTTTATTAATTGCATTCCAAAGAATGTCTTTAGTTTGTTCATTTTTAATAATATAATCCTTCGCACCGGCTTTTAAAAAATTAACTGCAACCTCTATTTCTTCTTGTGCGCTAATAATTATTATAGGTATTTTATTATTTGTTTCCTGAATCCTTTTTAGCAATTTATCACCGGTAATATCAGGCAATCCAAAATCTAAACAAATTATGTCTGGTTTTTGATATAAATTACTGATACATTCTTTTCCAGATGTGAAAAGGTACACGTCAAAATCTGGATTTAATTTCAAATGATATTTTAAAGCTGCACCAAAAAAAGGGTCATCTTCAATCAAAAAAATTTTTAGTGCAGTCATATGTAATTTGATATAAGTAATTTTTTATTTGTCAACTAAAATACAAAAAAAAGAATTGCATCATTTTTTATTTTGCAATTAATCAACCATAGTGCACAAAAAACATAAATAGCGCCATTTTTTTGCCTTAATTTCAAAAAAATATAGATTTTAGGAATAGTTGTCTACAACTAATAAATTTATACAACGCTACTTTCTATAAGTTTTTAATAGTACTGCCATTGGTTGTTTCAAATAAACAAGCATTTGAACCAAGACAAAAAAAGCAGAACTAAACTTAAAACCACAATTATCCAATTTGCGGTTTCAATTGTGCAACTTTTATAGAAAATAGAAAACTTAATAAACTCTAAAAATAGCTATAGTAAATAATGGCTAACATACGCGTAAATTGTTTTAGAGCAAAAAAAAGCTGCATCACCAATCGTGAAAGCAGCTTATTTTTGAAACGATTAATAAAAAGTTCCTTGTGATTAATGAAGAATTCAAGTTATAGAATATTAATTTTGAACTATTTGAATATAATTGCGAATCTTCAACTTCACAACTTATTATCTTAAGATTACCGAACTTATCTCTATTTTTTGATGATCTTTATGTTTTGGATTCCAAAGGAGTTATCTATTTTTAAAAAATACGTTCCTGATTTAAAAGCACTCATATCTATTTTATGCGAGGAAGGCACAACCCTTTCTACGAACTTACGTCCCAAAATATCGGTCAAAGTGATTTTATTTTCATTGTCTAACAATTGCAACTGCATCACATCGTCGACCGGATTCGGGTAGCAAAACTGTTTCAGCTCGGATACAGATTCTACTCCCAATGCACAATTACTGCCTACCACGTAAGAAATATATTTTGTCACGGACAACCCTCCCGCATAAGCAAATTTACAAGCGTAACTAATGGTTGAACCAATGGTTTGTCCTGTAATTGTTTTAGAGAATATATTCCCTGAAACGTTTGACATTTGCGATTCTGAAAATGGAGATTGCTTCCATAAATAAGCCACTAGGCCTACCTTGTCGGTATCTAATAATTCAAAATTAATCTTCACATCGGTTCCGATAGTTTCAAACGTATATTTATAACCCAAAGAGAAAGAGCCTTGTGTTGCTTGCGTTTCAGTGCCTGTACACTGCAAAATTGTAGTGGTTTTGGCGTTAAGTACAATTGGGTTATTAACAGCGGTATTACCTGTTGCATCAGTAGCTGAAACATTAAAAGTATAATTTGTGTTTTGATCTAAATTATTTATCGTTAACGTTTTTTGACTGCCCGATGGACTATATGTCGAACTAGTTCCCGAACCATAATCTACATTGTAAGTTACATTTCCAGAATTATCGGTTGCGTTCAACACTAATGCCACAGACGAACCTGTAACAGTACCCACACTAGCTGTAAAATTTGTTGGTGCTTCGTTATCTACAGTCGTATTTTGATATACCCTTACATAATCAATATCCATTGAAGTTTGAGTAAAATTAGCATTAATGTTTCCAGCTACCCCACCCATTGCAATATTCAAAAGTATGTATTGCTCTTTGTCAAATGGCCAGTTACTTGCATTTTTTACTGCGGGGTTGTA
>CAMBHH010000018.1 GCA_945866505.1 Flavobacterium psychrophilum | reverse complement strand
AAATTAATTTTAAAGATTTCTTTCGGGTTTTCTTCTAAAACAAATAATCAAAAAAAATTGGTTGAAAACCGAGAGTTTCTAAATTAAATGAAAGAGATCTTTTGATTAGGGTTTTACCCAAACAACTCGCTCGCTACATCTTCAATTTTGGCCACCAATCGTATTTTTATAATCGTATTTTTTAAAGCGATTTTATTGTATTTGGATACAAAAATGGTCGAGAATCCTAGTTTTTCCGCTTCTTGAATGCGTTGATCGACGCGGTTTACAGGACGAATTTCGCCAGACAACCCCACTTCGCCCGCAAAACAAAAATCTTTACTTACAGGAATATCTTCATTCGATGATAAAATGGCGGCAACAACAGCCAAATCTATCGCAGGATCATCAACAGAAATCCCTCCGGTTACATTCAAGAAAACATCTTTGGCACCGAGCCTGAAACCAGCGCGTTTTTCTAAAACGGCTAAAATCATATTGAGCCTTTTGGCATTGTAACCTGTTGTGCTGCGTTGCGGCGTTCCATATACCGCTGTGCTGACCAAGGATTGAATTTCAATCATCAACGGCCGCATTCCTTCGAGAGTAGAGGCGATGGCGGTTCCTGATAATTCCTCGTCTTTGTGTGAAATTAGTATCTCGGACGGATTCGAAACTTCACGCAGACCATTGCCTAGCATTTCATAAATTCCGATTTCGGCAGTGGAACCAAAACGGTTTTTTAGCGAACGCAAAATACGATATACATGATTTCTATCGCCTTCAAATTGCAAAACGGTGTCGACCATATGTTCTAAAATTTTAGGTCCGGCAATATTTCCGTCTTTGGTAATATGACCAATTAAAATCACAGGAACATTCGATTCTTTGGCAAATTTTATCAACTCAGCAGTGGTTTCGCGAATTTGAGAAATACTTCCCGGGGTCGATTCGATATAATCAGTATGCAGCGTTTGAATGGAATCGATGATCACGATTTCGGGTTCGATAGCTTCAATCTGTTTAAAGATATTTTGGGTTTTGGTTTCGGTGAGAATGTAGCAATTGTCGCTGTTTGGCGTGATTCGTTCGGCACGCATTTTTATTTGTTTTTGGCTTTCTTCGCCTGAAACGTATAAGGTTTTATAAGGCAATTTTAAAGAAATTTGCAGTAAAAGTGTGCTTTTTCCAATTCCGGGTTCGCCGCCTAAAAGAATTAAAGAACCTGGAACAATGCCACCGCCCAAAACGCGATTGAGTTCGCCATCCAAAGTGTTCAATCTTATCTCTTGGCTGGAATCAATTTCGTTGACTTTCAGCGGTTTTGAAACTCTTTTTGAATCGGAAGTCGAAGGTTTCCAGCTTGATTTTTCTTCTTTTTGAATTATTTCTTCAACGATGGTGTTCCATTCTTTGCAGGAATTGCATTGTCCTTGCCATTTGGAATATTGGGCACCACAATTTTGGCAAAAAAAGGAAGTTTTTACTTTAGACATTATTTCTTTTTGATTACTAAACTTTGCATTTCATCCGCCTTTTCAACCATCATATCTTTGGTCAAATCTCCAATTTCATCTAACTGATATGCTTTTTGGTAGGCTTTAACTGCTTTTTTGTAATCGCCCATTTTTTCATACATTAAACCCAATTCATATTCAGCAAGCATTGATTTTGGATAATTTTTGTTGGCTATTTCCGCTAATTTATCTAATTCTTGGTAGGATTTATTTTTTAGAATGGAAGCTTCGATGGCTTTAAAATCAGATACTCTTACTTGAACTTTAAATCCCAATGTTTTCTCAATACCATCATATTTATCGGTCAAATATTTAACTTGATCGTTAGGAAGTATGGCGATTTTTTCTGTAAACTCAATCATAGAGATAGGTTTGAAACACTCGAAAATTTGGAACAAAGCGTTGGGAATAGAATACAGCACTGAGGAATAATGCGAAGCTCCTTTGAAGGCATCGTATCTGTAATTGATTTTAGGATTGGCAGCCGTTTTAATGTTTGTATCCAATTTATTCACGGATTCTAAAATATCTTTTATGTCTCCATCGCCAGTAGATTGGTAATAAAAAAGAGGTTGTTTTAAGTCGGCAAAACGTTCTGGAATTTGGGTATCCATTCCGGGAACGAGTTCTGGGCTCAATGAAATGTAGGCATTAAAAATGGAGTAATCTTTATACAGAAAAAAGTTTAAATAGCCAGCTGTGGTGTCGTGTCCAGCGATAATTCGGAAAGGAGCAACACGGTATTTTTTTTCGATATAAGGAAGCAGTTCGCCACCAAGGAACTCGAAAAAGTTCGCTCCTTTTCCTGAAGGCAGATAGGTGTCGTCGTTATAAGTACAGTCGTCGATTCGTTCGCCATTTTTGTTTTGGTTGATGCCAATGATGATAGTTTCTGGTAAGTCTTCCCAATATGCACCGTAGCTCAAAGCGCCGTAAAAAGGGTCAAACAAGTAATCACCGTCTAGTAAAACGAGGATTGGATATTTTTTAGTTGGGTTTTTTTCGTAGGAATTGGGTAGCCCAATTGTTATTTCTCGGCTTTGGTTTAATTTGCTTGAAACAAATTCCTCGGTAAATTTTTGTGAAAAAAGTGAGGTCGAAAAAAACAAAAATAGTATTATTTGCTTCATAATTTCGGTGGTTTGTACATTACTATTTTTTCCGAAGTTTAAATCTCGAAAAGAGTAGCAATATACTACTTTATATTTACTTTTTAAAAAGCAAAACATATAAAAGAACATTTCCAAAACTTTTACATTAGAAGGACTTGAAATTATGAGGAATAATTTTGGAAGAATTAAGTCAGTGAATTATCTTTTTCATTAGGGAAAATAATCCAAGGCTTGAAGGTTTTGGCTTCCTCAAAATCTAATGTTGCATATGAAATAATAATGATAATATCATCTTTTTGCACTTTTCGGGCAGCAGGTCCGTTTAAGGTTATTTCACCAGAATTTTTTCCGCCTTTGATAGCATAAGTTTCAAAGCGTTCGCCATTATTGATGTTTACAATCGATACTTTTTCGCCTTCAATAAGATTCGAGGCATCCATCAACGCTTCGTCAATAGTGATGCTTCCGATATAATTTAAATCGGCGCCAGTGACCTTCACACGGTGAATTTTTGATTTTACTACTTGTATTTGCATTTTGCAAAAGTAAATTAATTTAAGGAAATGGTGTCAATCAATCGAATATTGTTGACAAAAACCGCTATAAAAGCACGATATTTCTTGTTTTTGCTCTTTCGTTTGCAAGGTAATAGCGTTTTTTCGTCGGCAATTAGATAATATTCCAAAGTGAAAGTGGTATTGTTTTGAAATACTTTTTCAACTTCTTCGGTTACTATTTTGGCACTGAATTTTTGGAATTTTTCGTTAGATTCAACTAATGTTTTATAAATAATTGATGCTTCCTGTCTCTCTTTTGGGGATAAAAGAACGTTTCTAGAACTCATCGCTAAATGATTGGTTTCACGGTGAATAGGACAACCAACAATGTTGACTTTCATCTTATTTTTGGCGACCATTTTCTTTATAATTTGCAATTGTTGAAAATCTTTTTCCCCAAAATAGGCGTTTGTGGGTTGCACAATTTCGAAAAATTGTTTTACAATAGTGCCAACACCATTGAAATGTCCTGGCCTGAATTTACCTTCCATTTGGTTTTCTAAGCCGTCAAAATCAAATATCTGGGAAGAAGGTTTTCCCTCATAAAGATCTTCAGTAGGTGGCGCATATACTATAATTTCAGTGCTCAAACCACTAATTTTATTTAAGTCGTCTTCAAGTGTTCTTGGGTATTTTGCGAGATCTTCAGGATTATTAAACTGCGTTGGATTCACAAAAATACTGACCACAGTAACATCATTATTAGCTATAGATTGCTGCATCAATGATAAATGACCTTGGTGTAATGCCCCCATAGTGGGTACAAGCCCGATTGTGGAATGATTAGTTTTAATAGATTTTAAATGTTCTATCAAAGCTGCTTTTCCGTAGAAAATATGCATAGGTCTTTTGTTGAAATAATCTGCAAACATAATATTTTAGTCTATAACTGCATAAATTTTTGTAATTTTGCATGATTTTTATTGCCAATAAATTAAGTAATTTACAATATGGAAGATAAGAGAATATTATATGTATCATCAGAAGTGGTGCCTTATCTAGCTGAAAATGAGGTTTCTTCGATGTCTTATCAAGTACCAAAAATGATAAATAATCAAGGCGGACAAATTAGAATTTTTATGCCAAGGTATGGAAATATTAACGAAAGAAGACATCAGTTGCACGAAGTAATTCGTCTTTCGGGGATGAATTTAGTTGTAAATGACTTAGACATGCCTTTGATTATTAAGGTAGCTTCAATTCCAAAAGAAAGAATTCAGGTTTATTTTATTGACAATGACGAGTATTTCAAGCGAAAAGCAACATTTACTGATGAAGAGGGAGTTATGTTTCGAGATAATGATGAAAGAGCTATTTTCTTTGCTAAAGGTGTAGTCGAAACCGTAAAAAAATTGAATTGGGTTCCTGATATTATTCATGTTCATGGTTGGATGGCTGCAATGTTGCCCATTTATATGAAGCATTTTTATAAAAACGAAGCCTTGTTTTCAGAAACTAAAATTGTGACGTCTGTTTACAGTCAGTCTTTTGACGGTACTTTAGATATAGAAATGATAAATAAAATAAAATTTGATGGCATTCCAAATGAATCTATCGCTGACTTAGAAACTCCTGATTACGAGAACATTATGAAAGCAACTATCAATCATTCGGATGCTGTGATTATTGCCTCAGAAAACCTGTCTTCAAGTTTAACAAAATTTATAGAATCTTCAGGTAAACCTTTTTTATCTTTCGCCCCGAAAGATAAATTCGCTGACGCTTATTCTAATTTTTATAAAAATTTTGTTCTCTAAATTAACATTTTCTGGTAAACATGCATAATAATTCCCTTTTTAAATCCTTACTGTTTTTTGTAGTAATTCTCCTTTTTGTGTCTTGTGACAAAGAGTATAGTACAGTTGGTGATGCCCTAATTGGTGATAATAATTTTGAATTAGTCAGGTATCCATCAGGTGTGGTGGCTCATAACGAAAAAATTACTCCTGTAGAATCTAATAATCTCCCTATAAATGCTTTAGGAATTTATGAAAATCCAGCTTTTGGCACAACCACAGCGAGTTTCGTAACTCAATTAGCCTTAGCAAGTTTAGATCCCACAATTGGAGTTAAACCTGAAATTGATAGTGTATATATTGATATACCTTATTTTGTAGATGCATCTCAAACAAAACCAGTAGTCAATTCTACTACGAACGCAACAACAGGTAACACCTATGTTTTAGATTCTATTTATGGAGAAAAATTAGCTAAAATAAAACTGAGCGTTTATGAATCAAGTCGTTATATGGGCAACCAAGGAGGAAAGGCTCAAAGTTTTTATACTAATCAAAGCGCTGAATTTGATAGCTTTAAGGTCGGAAATCGATTAAACGATGATTCCAACAAATCCCAAAACGATGAATTTTTCTTTAATCCTAAACAAAATACACTTATAACAAAAGATGGAGAAAAAGAAACCAGAGCGTATTCAGCACCAAGTATGCGGTTAAAATTGAATAAGGCTTTTTTTAAAGAAAAGATATTCAATGCGCCAGCGGGAAGTTTGACGTCTAATAATGTCTTTATGGATTATTTTAAAGGTTTGTACTTCAAAGTGGAACAAGCAGGATCTGATAAAGGAAGTTTAGCAATGATTAATTTTGCAAAAGGTACAATAACTATTAAATATAAAGAAGATAAATCGTCTACTGATCCAGAAAGAGTCGAAAAAAACATAGTTATTAATATGACCGGTAATACAGTAAATTTGCTAGAACAAAGCAACCCAAATACTGATTATGAAAACGCGAGAAGCAATCCAGATAGGGTTGTTGGCGACCAAAAATTATATTTAAAAGGAGGCGAAGGTTCATTGGCTGTTATAGCGCTTTTTGAAAAAAAGGATTTAATAGGATATGACACAAACGGAAACTTGACTGGTCCAAACGGAGTTTCAGATGAATTGGATAAAATTAGAAAAGAAGGATGGTTGATTAATGAAGCTAATCTTGTTCTTTATATTGATACTGATAACACAGAATTTAAAAAAAGCTACGAACCTCAAAGAATTTATTTGTATAATTACACGAATGCAACTACTATTTTAGATTACGCTTTAGCATCTGCAGTAGCAAATAAAAATAACTCAAAATTTCTATTTGGGGGTTTTATAAAAAATGCAACAACTGATCCAAAAAGAGGAGTTTCTTATAAATTTAATATTACAAATCATATTATAAATTTAACCAAAAATGTTGAGGTGGTCAATAGTAAGCTGGGCCTTGTTGTTACAGAAGATATAAACAGCGCGGATTTCAAAAAACTGGAAACGGAAAATCCTTTTATGTCACAAGTGCCAAAAGCAAGTATAATGAATCCACTTGGAACAGTTCTTTATGGAAGTAATCTTCCTGAAACGGATGCGAATTATAACAAAAGATTACAACTAGAAATTTATTACACAAAACCTAAATAACCAGAACTATATGTGCGGAATCGTCGGATACATTGGCTACAGAGAAGCTTATCCTATTGTGATAAAAGGATTAAAAAGACTAGAATATCGAGGTTATGATAGTGCAGGGGTTATGCTATATGACGGAGAAAACATAAAACTTTCTAAAACAAAAGGCAAAGTTTTAGATCTTGAAATAAAGGCCGCAAACGATATTTCTACCAATGGAACCATTGGTATAGGCCATACTCGTTGGGCTACTCATGGAATTCCAAATGATGTTAATTCTCATCCTCATGTTTCTAATTCAGGAGATTTAGTCATAATTCACAACGGAATTATAGAAAATTATGCTCCTTTGAAAGTTGAATTGATAAAAAGAGGCTATGTTTTTAACTCGGACACCGACACCGAAGTTCTTGTAAATCTTATTGAGGAAGTCCAGAAAAAAGAACACTTTAAGCTCGGAAAAGCTGTGCAGGTAGCATTGAATCAAGTTTATGGAGCTTATTCTATTGCTGTTTTCGACAAAAAAAATCCTGACGAAATTGTTGTTGCCCGCTTAGGAAGTCCATTAGCTATAGGGATTGGAGAAAACGAATACTTTATTGCGTCAGATGCATCGCCATTTATAGAGTATACATCAAATGCAGTGTACTTAGAAGACGGAGAAATGGCAAACATAAGGTTGCATAAACCTATGATGGTTCGAAAAATTAAAGACGATTCTCTAGTTGATCCTTACATTCAAGAACTTCAAATGAATTTGGAGCAAATCGAAAAAGGAGGTTATGATCATTTTATGTTAAAAGAAATTTTCGAACAACCTAGCGTAATTACTGATACTTATCGGGGTCGATTGCACGCAAACGAAGGAATTATTCAAATATCGGGAATAGAAGATAATTTAGAAAGATTTCTCAATGCAGAAAAAATAATTATTGTCGCTTGTGGAACATCTTGGCACGCAGGACTTGTAGCCGAATATGTTTTTGAGGAATTTACCAGAATTCCTGTTGAGGTAGAATATGCATCCGAGTTTAGATACAGAAATCCAATTATTAATAAAAGGGATATTGTTATCGCTATTTCACAATCTGGAGAAACAGCCGATACTATGGCTGCAATAAAATTGGCTAAAGAAAAAGGAGCTTTTATTTACAGCATTTGTAATGTGGTTGGTTCTTCTATTGCGAGAGAAGCACATGCAGGTACGCATACGCACGCGGGTCATGAAATTGGCGTGGCTTCAACAAAAGCATTTACAACGCAAATTACGGTACTAATAATGATGGCGTTGCGTTTAGCCAAAGCTAAAGGAACGCTATCGAATACGGATTTTCATAGGTATTTGCAGGAGTTAGAAATTATTCCTGATAAAGTGAAAGAAGCGTTAGAAACCGCGGCTAAAGCAAAAGAAATTGCTGCGATTTTTAAAAACACTCAAAATTGCTTGTATTTAGGAAGAGGATACAACTTTCCTGTTGCACTTGAAGGAGCATTGAAGCTAAAGGAAATTTCTTATATTCACGCTGAGGGTTATCCTGCGGCTGAAATGAAACATGGCCCAATCGCTTTGATAGATGAACACATGCCAGTAATTGTTATTGCGCCTAAACAAGGACATTATGACAAAATTGTTAGTAACATTCAAGAAATAAAAGCAAGAAGAGGTATTATCATAGCTATTGTAACAAAAGGAGATACTCAAGTACGGGGTTTAGCTGATTATATCATCGAAATTCCCGAAACTTCCGATGCTTTATCACCATTAATCACCACTATTCCATTGCAATTATTATCCTATCATATTGCCGTTATGAGAGGCTGTAATGTAGATCAACCTCGTAACTTAGCCAAGTCAGTGACTGTTGAGTAAGTAATTTACATCTATTTTCATCAGAAGTGGGGTTTTTTACCTCACTTTTTTTGTATTTGTATTTTATGAAATCTCCATTTCTAATTGCGTATCTTTATATGCATGCATAATAAATCATATTATTTTAACTAAATATTCTAAATTTATTTAATGGTTTGTAAAATGGCTAATTATAGTGAAATTATATATTATTAAAATATTTTAGTCTTTTTTTATTAATATCAAAATTATTTGTACTTTGGTCGCATTAACTAACAAAATTTAATCAAATGAGAAGCTATTTACTTGTTTTATCATTGTTTTTTTGTGCTATTTCTTTTGCTCAAAATACAATAACAGGTTCTGTTACAGAAAGTAACAACCAACCCATTCCTGGCGCCAATATACAAGTTGTTGGTGACAAAGCTGGAACGGTTTCAGATGCCGATGGAAAATTTACTTTAACTACAGCAGCAAATCTACCATTTACTATCGAAGTAACTAGTATAGGACACCAAGCCAAAAAAGTTAGTGTTACTTCAAACAATCAAAATGTAGTCATCAAACTTGTTGATTCACAAACAACTTTAGACGAAGTAGTAGTTGCTGCATCAAGAACTCCAGAGAGAGTTTTAGAATCTCCAGTAACTATCGAAAGAATGGGGCTTAAGGATATAAAGAAAGCTGCTGCTCCAAGTTATTACGACGGTCTAGAAAATCTTAAAGAAGTACAAATGAACACTAGTAGTTTGACTTTTAAATCCATTAACACCCGTGGTTTTGCAACTGTGGCAAATACTCGTTTTATGCAGCTGGTTGACGGTATGGATAATTCCTCTCCATTATTGAATTTTGTGCTTGGAAACCTAATCGGTGTTTCAGAAATTGACATTCAAAATGTGGAGCTTTTGCCAGGAGCATCTTCAGCTTTATATGGAGCGAATGCGTTTAATGGAATTATGTTTATGAATAGCAAAAGTCCGTTTACTTATCCTGGGATTTCAACTTATTTAAAATATGGTGCCACTAGCCAAGAAGCTGCTGGAACAAACAGTTTTTATGATTTTGGAATAAGATTGTCTCATGCATTTAATAAATATTTTGCAGCTAAAGCCAACTTGACTTATATGCAGGGAACAGATTGGTTCGCTACAAATTATGAAGACAGAGCACGCCAAGGACAAGGAATAACGAGAAGTGACGTGAATTATGATGGTATGAATGTCTACGGTGACGAAGCATCAACCAATATAAAAGCTGTTGGGCAAACCTTAGTCGAAAGAGGCTTATTACCAGCTTCTGCAGTAAATTTGCTACCGAACTATAATGTAAGTAGAACAGGATACAATGAAGTGGATTTAACAGATAACAAAGCAGGCAATACAAAAATTGATTTTTCTTTTCATTTAAGACCAATGGGTGATGAAAGCTTAGAAGTTATTTGGCAAAGTAAGTTTGGTTTTGGAAACGCAGTTTACCAAGGAGCGAATCGTTATTATCTAAACAACTTTTATATGTCTCAACACAAATTAGAAGTAAAAGGCAAAAACTTTTTTATAAGAGGTTATACAACCACTGAAGATGGAGGAGAGTCTTATGATATGCAATTTACAGGAATTAATTTAAATAGAAAATGGAAAGATGATAACACCTGGTTTGGGCAGTATGCTGGTGCTTTTGTTCAAGCAACATTGGCTGGCCAAACTCCTGAAAATGCTCATATTGCTGCTAGAGGTGTAGCCGATACAGGTAGATTCCTTCCAGGAACTCCTCAATTCCAAAATGCTTTTGATGCAGTAATTGCTGATCCTGATGTACTATCAGGGTCGAAATTAGTGGATAATTCTAGAATATACCATTCTGACGCTAATTATAATTTTAAAGACCTTATTAAATTTGGAGAAATTCAAGTAGGTGGCTCTTTTAGACAATATCAATTAAATTCGTATGGTCGAATTTATACGGATGCCAATGGACCTATTTACTATAATGAATATGGAACCTATTTACAGTTACAGAAAAAATTTATGGAAGACCGATTGAAATTCACAGGATCTGTTCGTTATGATAAATCTCAAAACTTCGACGGTAACTTTTCACCAAGACTCTCATTAGTATATTCTGGAGGAGAAAACAAACAACACAACTTTAGAGGTTCTTATCAAACCGGTTTTAGAAACCCAAGCACTCAAGACCAATATATCGGTTTCAATGTTGGAAGTGCGGTTTTAGTTGGTTCTGCACCAGATAACTTATTAAGATATACAGAAAGTAGAGCTGTTGCAAATGGTACTCCTGCAATAGGACAAGTTTATGCAGGTGGTACTTCGGTAACAATGACCGGGGTAAATGCGTACCAAAACTCATACACCAGAGCTTCTGTACTTCAATTTGCAGCATTTGCAGCTGCTAATCCGGGAAACACACCGGGAGCGGCGGCACTATTAAAAGTAACAAATGTGCCTAATGTAAAACCTGAGGAAGTTCAGGCTTTTGAACTAGGATATCGTTCACAATATAAAGGAGTTAGTATAGACCTTAATGGGTATTATAACATTTATAATAATTTTATCGGAAACACGGTGTCTGTAGCTCCGCTGTACGGGACAGTTAGTGAAACTTTCGATTTTACTCAAGGTGCTCCGACTTATGTTACTAATCCAGCGGTTCAAACCTTACACGCACTTGCTAATGGCAATACTAGAGCCTATCAATTATATACTAACACAGATTTAGAAATACAATCACTAGGTGTTGGAATAGGACTTTCTAAGAAAATGTTTGGAACCTATGATTTCGGTGTTAGTTATAACTTTGCTCAGTTCGATTTCGATCAATCTAAAGACCCTGGTTTTGAAGCGGGTTTCAATACCCCAAAACACAGAGTAAAAGCGTCTATTGGTAACGAAAAATTATTCGAAAACTTTGGATTCAATGCTAGTGTTAGATGGAATACTGAATATTTATGGGAATCAACTTTTGCGGATGGTATGATAGAATCCGCTACAGTTATTGATGCTCAAATTAACTACAGTATTCCTAAAATAAAATCTTTAGTAAAATTGGGAGCTACTAATATTGGAGCACAAGAATATATTCAAGTATTAGGCGCTGGTGCAATAGGACAACAATATTATATTTCTTGGACCATTAATCCGTAATTCAATTAGTCAACAACATATAAAAACATACGATTATGATAAAAAATTTCAAATGGCTAGTATTGGTTGCTTTAACCGTTATAGCATGTAATGATAATGAGGTTGCGCCAGTAGTTTATAATACTTCGGACGGATTAGCACCAACCGCAGGAAATGCAAATTTTTCAAAATTTGTTTCTTTAGGAAATTCATTAACTGCAGGATATTCAGATAATGCCTTATTTATTGATGGACAAAAGGTATCCTATACTAATATTATGGCACAGCAATTTGCTTTAGTTGGAGGTGGAGAATTTAAAATTCCATTTATGGCGGATAATATCGGTGGATTCAAAATTAATGGAACGCAAGTTGCAGGGCCAAGATTGTATTTTAATGGCTCAGCCCCTGTCCCTGTTACAGGAATACCAACCACAGAGGTACTTAATCCAGCAGTAGTAGCAGCAGGTCCTTACAACAACTGCGGAGTTCCTGGTGCTAAAAGTTTTCATTTACTTTCGCCAAGCTACGGTAGTGTAGCTGGACTTTCGCTTGGAACTGCAAACCCATATTATGTGCGTTTTGCACCAAATGCTACGACTTCAGTTTTGGCTTATGCAATGTCTCAAACACCAACATTCTTTTCACTTTGGATTGGAAACAATGATGTTTTGGGTTATGCTACTTCAGGTGGAGATGGTTCAAACCCAATAACCCCATCCGCAGGAGCTGCAGGTGTAGGCTTTGACGCTACTTATGACGCCTTAGTAAACACATTAACTTCTGCTGGGGCCAAAGGTGTGATTGCAAACATCCCATATGTTAATACCGTACCATTTTTTACAACTGTCCCTACAAATCCAGTTCCGTTAACTGCCACACAAGTAGGTCAATTAAATCCTTTGTTTGGCGCAATGAACAGTATGCTTGCAGCAGCAGGACAGCCAGCTCGTTTTCAAACATTAACCGCAACTTCTTCCAACCCACTTTTAATAGCCGATGAATTGTTGGCTTTTGATGCAACAGCTTTATATACAGGAGGATTTACAGCAGCTGGTTACCCGGCAGCGACAGCAGGATTTTTGGGTGCTTTGTATGGTAAAGCTCGTCATGCTAGTAATGTAGCTGCGACTAAAGATTACATACTGCTGACCGCATCCGGCACTATCGGAACTACTAAACCAGGTTATCCTCCAACTAATAGTACAATAGGTGTAACTTTCCCAATGGAGGACAATGCTACTTTAACCGCCGGAGAAGTCGCACTAGTAAAAACAGCTACGGATGCCTATAATGCTAAAATAAAAGCGGTTGCAGCTGCAAAAGGTCTTGCTTTCGTTGATGCAAATGCCTTAATGACACAAATTGCAAACGGAGGTATCGCTTCAAATGGATTTACGGTTACAGGAGCATTTATAACCGGCGGAGGTTTTTCAACTGATGGTGTACATCCGTCTCCAAGAGGATATGCGTTGATTGCAAATAAATTTATTGAAGCGATAAATGCTACATACGGTTCCAATTTAAAAGGAGTTAATCTTGGAGATTATAGAATATTATTTCCAAAGTCACTTTAAATTATAACACGGCAGCTGTCAATAACCATCATGGATAACATGGTGGTTTTTTGGTTTTTATGCACTTTTGATCATTTATTCTATATCAATCACAAGTGCGATTGAAACCCACTTTTTTTTTCTAAAAAAAGTATTGATTTTTATGTTTTAAAAAATTATCTTTGCGCACTGAAAAACGTAATTACTTGAATAGTTTCAATTAGTTGCACTTCATAAATCGGATTAGCTATTTAATAAATACATAAACAATGTCAAAAGTAATAGGAAAAGTTGCCCAAATCATCGGACCAGTTGTCGATGTAGTTTTCAACGGTAAAGATGTTGAACTTCCAAAAATTTATGATTCATTAGAAATCACTAAAAAAGACGGAACTTTATTAGTTCTCGAAGTGCAATCTCACATCGGCGAAAATACCGTTCGTACCATCTCGATGGATTCGACAGACGGATTGAGTAGAGGTTATGAAGTAGTTGGAACAGGAAACCCAATCAAAATGCCAATCGGTGCCGATGTTTACGGACGTTTGTTTAATGTAATTGGTGATGCTATTGATGGTTTAGGAAACTTGCCAAAAGATGGCGAAAACGGAATGTCTATTCACAGACAAGCTCCAAAATTTGAAGATTTATCAACTTCATCAGAAGTTTTATTTACAGGTATTAAAGTAATCGATTTGATTGAGCCTTACTCAAAAGGAGGGAAAATTGGATTGTTTGGTGGTGCTGGTGTTGGTAAAACAGTATTGATTCAGGAGTTAATCAACAATATTGCAAAAGGTCACGGTGGACTTTCTGTATTCGCAGGAGTAGGAGAAAGAACACGTGAAGGAAATGACTTGCTTCGTGAGATGTTAGAGTCAGGAATTATAAAATACGGTGATGAATTTATGCACTCTATGGAAGAAGGTGGATGGGATTTATCTAAAGTAGATATGCCAGGAATGAGAGAGTCTAAAGCTACTTTCGTTTTCGGTCAAATGAACGAACCTCCTGGAGCTCGTGCTCGTGTAGCACTTTCAGGATTGTCTATTGCGGAATATTTCCGTGATGGTGCAGGTTCAGATCAAGGAAAAGATGTATTGTTCTTCGTGGATAATATCTTTCGTTTTACACAAGCAGGTTCTGAGGTTTCGGCACTTTTAGGTCGTATGCCATCTGCGGTAGGTTATCAACCAACATTGGCAACTGAGATGGGAGCTATGCAAGAGCGTATTACTTCTACAAACAAAGGTTCTATTACATCTGTACAAGCGGTTTACGTTCCTGCGGATGATTTAACGGATCCAGCACCAGCAACAACTTTTGCTCACCTTGATGCAACAACTGTATTGTCTCGTAAAATTGCTGAGTTAGGAATTTATCCAGCGGTAGATCCTTTGGATTCAACTTCTAGAATTTTGACTCCACAAATTATTGGTGAAGAGCATTATAACTGTGCACAAAGAGTAAAAGAAATTCTTCAAAAGTACAAACAATTGCAAGATATTATCGCGATTCTTGGTATGGAAGAACTGTCTGAAGAAGATAAATTATCAGTTTCTCGTGCAAGACGTGTACAACGTTTCTTGTCACAACCTTTCCACGTAGCAGAACAGTTTACAGGTTTAAAAGGAGTTTTGGTTGACATTAAAGACACCATCAAAGGATTCAATATGATTATTGATGGTGAATTAGACCACTTGCCAGAAGCTGCTTTCAACCTTAAAGGAACTATTGAAGATGCAATCGAAGCTGGAGAAAAAATGTTGGCAGAAGCATAAAATCAGTAGGCAGTTTTCAGTAGGCAGTTTTCAGAAACTTCTAACTTCTAACGGCCAACTTCTAAATTAAAATTATGATTTTAGAAATAGTATCACCAGAAGCAAAATTATTTTCAGGAGAAATAACTTCCATTTCACTTCCAGGAGTGGATGGACATTTTCAAATGTTGAATAATCACGCACCAATAGTTTCATTACTTCAAAAAGGACTTGTAAAAATTACAGCTCCTAGTTTCAAGTTCAGTAGCGAATCAGAAGGGTTATTTACGAAAGTAAACGATCAAAACTACACACTAGCTATAAATTCTGGAACTATCGAAATGAAGGACAATAAAGTAATTGTTTTAGCCGACTAAGACAATTTCAAAATTAGATTCTGAAATAAATTCAGAATATGAAGCCAAGCAGTAATGTTTGGCTTTTTTTGTGTAAAAAATCCTCGGTTGTCCGTGTTTATCCGTGTTTTTACTTTAGCAAATCCGTTTCATCTGCGTCTCGTTTTTTCCTAACTTTGCCTTTATGAAGTTTCCCGAAAATCTCGCAACAAAACTCGAAATTCGTAAGCAAAACAACGCTTTGCGAAAATTGTCGTTACCTAATAAATTAATCGATTTTTCGTCCAATGATTACCTTGGTTTTTCATTAAACAAAGTCATTTTCGAAGAAACACACCGATATTTAATTAACAAAGATTGCATTCAAAACGGCGCTACAGGCTCTCGATTAATCTCGGGAAATCACAAAGGCTATCAAGAAGCGGAAGATTATATCGCAAAATTTCATCAGGCAGAAACAGCCTTGATTTTCAATTCGGGTTACGATGCCAATCTGGGGTTTTTCAGTTCCGTTCCCCAAAAAGGCGATTTAATTTTGTATGACGAATTGTGTCACGCATCCATTCGCGACGGAATCCAGCTTTCGAATGCCAAGTCTTACAAATTCAAGCACAATGATTTTGAGGATTTGGAACGATTGATTGTTAATTGCAATGAGAGTAAAAGAGGTCGTTTGGGAAACACTTCTAGCTTCCAACTTCCAGCTTCCATCTATATTGTCACCGAAACCGTTTTTTCTATGGATGGCGATTGTCCCAATATGGAAGAATTAGTTATTATTTCTAATAAATACAATTGTTTTTTAGTGGTTGATGAAGCCCACGCATTGGGAGTTTTTGGTTCAACAGGTGAAGGATTAGTTCAAATGTTGGGTTTGCAAGACCATGTTTTTGCCCGAATAATGACTTTCGGTAAAGGATTAGGTTGTCATGGCGCAGCGATTTTAGGATCACAAGAATTGAAGGATTATCTAGTCAATTTCGCGAGAAGTTTTATTTATACCACGGGACTTTCTCCACATTCTGTAGCTACTATTTTGATAGCATACCAACATTTAAAAACAGAAAAAATAGCCATCGAAAAACTTCGTGAGAACATCATTCATTTCAATCAGGAAAAAAATCTACTAGGATTGAAACCAATGTTTGTCAGGAGTAAATCAGCCATTCAAAGTGCCATAGTTCCTGGAAACCAAAACGTGAAATTCATTGCCAATCAACTGCATGAAAATGGATTTGATGTGAAGGCGATTTTGTATCCAACCGTTCCTGAAGGTCAGGAAAGATTGCGATTTTGTTTGCATAGTTACAATTCAAAAGAAGAAATAACATCGCTGATGGCTTGCCTTTACTCACTTCTTTAAAAAATAATGTGTTTTTTGTAACGTTTTGTTTCTTTCATTACTTACGTGTTGTAATCAAATAAATCAAAACAAAAAAATTATGAAAAATCTATTCAAATCAATCCTAGTTGCCGTTGCATTCGCATTCGGTTTTTCGGTTAATGCACAAGCTCCCAAAAGTGAAAATTCAATGTTATGGGAAGTTTCAGGTAACGGATTAGCAAAACCATCCTATCTTTTTGGAACCGTTCACATGATATGTGCGAAAGATTTTATTATGAAACCTAAAGTGTTGGAAGCCTTTTCGAAAACATCAAAATTGACATTAGAAATAAATATGGACAATGCCGAAGAGTTAAAAGTTGTTCAAGAAATGGCAATGAGCAAAGAACCTTTATCCAAAAAATTGACTCCAAAACAAATTGCACAATTGGAAGAAGTATTGAAAAAAAATGGTGGACTTACTTTGGCACAAGTCGATAATTATACACTAGAAACTGTAATGAGTTTTTTATTTATGAATTCGTTTGGATGTACTGACTTGAAATTTTATGAATTGGAGTTCATTGGCAAAGCCAAAGAAAGTAATAAACCCATTGTCGGGCTCGAAAAAGCTGTTGAGCAAATGGATTTGTTGAACCAATCATTTACTGATGACGAGCTGATTGCCTATTTGCAAAAGATAAATGTTGATATGTGTAATACAATGATAAAAGATTACAAGAATGAAGACATCAACGGTATTTATAAAATGACAACTGACAAAGAAATGATGTCTGCAACCACAAAAAAAACCTTGTTGGACAATCGAAATGAAAATTGGTTAAAATTGATGCCTCAAATGATGCAAAAAGAAAGTGTTTTCTTTGCAGTAGGCGCAGCACATTTTGCAGGAGAACAAGGAGTTTTAAATTTATTAAGAAAAGCGGGATACATTGTAAAACCAATAGTGGATTAATCTTTTGAAGGAAAAGGAACAAGAGTTTTTAACCCGCATCGAGCAGCACAAGGGAATACTTTATAAGGTTTCCAAGATGTATATGGACAATCCTGATGATCAGCAGGATTTGTTTCAGGAAATTGTTTTGCAGTTGTGGAAAGCCTACGAGAGCTTCAAAGGGGAGAGCCAATTTTCGACTTGGATGTATCGAGTGGCCATTAATACTTCGATAGTTTTTTTGAAAAAAGAAAAAAGAAAGCCAGACAAATATGAAATTGCATCCGAAAATATCAAAGAAGAAGAAAGTGATGCCGATTACAAAGAAAATCAACTGAATCATTTTTACAAAGCCGTCCAAAAATTGGATAAAATAGACAAAGCCATTATTTTCTATCAATTAGAAGGATTTTCGCATAGAGAAATTGGAGTCAATTTGGGTATTTCAGAAGGAAATGCAAGGGTTAAGTTGAACAGGGCAAAAGAAAAATTAAAAGAAATTATAAAAAAACAAGGTTATGGACTTTAACGATATACAATCAGCTTGGAAGAACGAAAAAACTGAAGACGTGGTGCTTCCTTCCCATTTAGACAAAATAAATTCGGCAAACATGCCTTTGGAAAAAATCAAGAAGAACTTAAAAAACGAATTTATTTATCAAATTATTTCTATAATTTTTATTGGTTTCGTTCCTTTTATTTACAATCTTCCCACCCATGCATTTGCACCATTCTTTTTGTTGTTCTCCATTTTTGTGGCGGTTTGCATTTATTATTTGGTGAAATTATATGTGTTTTATAGAAGATTGGGCAAAACCACTTTAAACACCAAAGACAGTTTGTATGAAACCTATTTTGACATTCGGCTGAATATGGAACTGTATAAAACTTTTGGATTTGCTTTAATTCCTTTTGTTATCTTGTTTTTACTAGGCTTTATGTATTATGAAACGCCAGAATTTTTTGCAAAAGGACTCAACAGCACCCCTTTTTTGGTAGCTACATTCTCAATTGTAACCTTTTCAATCCTTTTTATGGGGTTGGCATTGGAATGGTGGGTGCATTATTTCTATGGTAAATTCGCTAAAGAAATGCGAAAAGTCATTGACCAACTCAAAGAAGAATAAAATTCGTCCGCTTTGGGATGGTTATTTTACATTTCTAGTTGCTATTTGAATAAACAAATCCAGGAAGTGTTGGGTTTGTTGATTACCTTTGTTTTTTAAACTTATGAAAAAAATAATTTCTCTAATTTGTATTATTGTTTTTTCAATATTCTTATTTTATAAATTCATGACTGCTGATAGGTCCTATACTTGTTCAAAAGAATTTGATTTTGTTTTGAATGAAGTTGTTTCAAAAGATAACTTAAAAATTCTTAAATTTAAAAATATTGAGGTTCAAGACGTTGATTTAGTTATTATTAAAGATGTTAGATTATTCTTTCAAAGAAATTTAAACAAGGTTGGTTTAATGGAATATCATAAAGAATATGCCAAAAGTTACTTGATAGGTTATAATAAGAATGAACCAATGTATAATTGTAAAGTTTTGTTTTCAGGAGATCATGTCATAGGTATCAATGTTGAATTTACTACAGTAGAAAATAGCGTAGATAAATTTGAAAGTGAAATGGCTTTTAAATTCTCTAATTATAAAATTAATTTGATAGAAAAAAAATTAAAAAAATAAAAAATCCGTGACAATCCATGACATCCGTGGCTAAAAATCTATGAAACTATTTATAACAGGTATTTCAACCGATGTGGGCAAAACGATTGCCTCTGCCATAATCGTCGAAGCGCTTCAAGCTGATTATTGGAAACCCATTCAAGCAGGTGATTTGGATAATTCCGACAGCCATAAAATCAAAAGCTATATTTCAAATGATAGAACCATTATTCACGAAAACAGCTATAAACTCAACACGCCATCAAGTCCACATTTTGCCGCTGAATTGGACGGAATTACCATCGATTTAAAAAAAATTGCAGCACCTCAAACAGAAAACCATCTCATCATTGAAGGAGCGGGAGGTGTTTTTGTCCCATTAAATGAAAAAGATTGCGTCATCGATTTGATCCAAACCGACTATAAAGTAATTGTGGTTTCCAGACATTATCTAGGAAGCATCAATCATACTTTGCTCACAATCGAAGCTTTTAAAAACAGAAAAATAAACATCGCTGGAATCATTTTTAGTGGAGACAAGAACAAAGCTTCTGAATCCATTATTTTGAATAAAACAGGGATTAAATGTATTGGGAGAATAGAACAGGAGCCCTATTTTGATCAAAACGTAATCAAGGAATATGCTGATTTATTTCGTGAGAATTTGTTGAGCTTATAAGACAATAGAATATAGAATAAAGAGAATAGACTTTCCTATCTTTGTCTAAAATTTTAGGGTTTATTCTTTTTTCTATCCTCTATTTTCTATATTCTAAAAAAATGACTTTACAAGAAAAAGACAGCCAATACCTTTGGCATCCTTATACTCAACACAAAACGGCTGCACTTCCTATTGCCATAAAAAGAGGTGAAGGGGCGTTGCTTTGGGACGAAAACAACAAAGAATATATCGATGCGATTGCTTCTTGGTGGGTGAACCCTTATGGGCATTCTAATAAATTTATTGCCGATGCGATTTACAAACAATTGACCACTTTAGAACACGTTCTTTTTGGAGGATTTACACACGAGCCAGCTATAATTTTGGCCGAAAAGTTGATGGAAATTTTACCCAATAACCAACAAAAAGTATTCTTTTCCGATAATGGTTCCACCGCAGTTGAGGTAGCTATTAAAGTAGCTTTGCAATATTTTTTTAACAAAGGAGAACAGAAAACTACTATAATTGCTTTCGAAAATGCCTTTCACGGTGATACTTTTGCTGCAATGGCAGCTAGTGGAATTTCGTTTTTTACGGAGGCTTTTCAAGGTATGCTGATTGATGTCATTCGAATTCCTGTTCCAATAAAAGGAAAAGAAGAAATCAGTTTTTTAGCTTTAAGGGAAGCTATAAAAGCTAATAATTGTGCTGGATTTATTTTTGAACCTTTGGTACAAGGAGCAGCTGGAATGGTGATGTACGAACTCCAATCACTCAATAAATTAATTCAAATTTGTCAAGAAAGTAATGTGCTTACAATAGCCGATGAAGTAATGACTGGTTTTGGAAAGACAGGAAAAATATTTGCGTGTGACTATTTAAGTGAGAAACCCGATATGATGTGTTTGTCCAAAGCATTAACCGGTGGAACAATCCCAATGGCGATTACTACGTTTACGCAAGATATATTTGATGCTTTTTATGATGAGGATGTTAATAAGGCGTTGTTCCACGGACACACTTTTACAGCAAATCCTATAGGCTGCGCAGCAGCGTTAGCAAGCTTGGAATTGTTGCAAACACAGGAAATGCGAGATAATATTGCTCGAGTAAATAGAAGACATTTAGCTTTTCAGGAAAAGATAGAATCACATTCAAAAGTTAGCACAACGCGAGTTCTAGGTGTTATTTTTGCATTAGAAATACAAACCGAAAGTGCCGCTAGTTATTATGGAAGTTTACGTAACAAACTTTATAATTTCTTTATTGAAAGCGGCGTGATTTTACGACCAGTGGGCAACATTGTTTATATTTTGCCACCCTATATCATTACCGACGAACAATTGAAAAAAGTATACGAAGTAGTTGAAAAAGCATTGGCAATAGTTTAAAGTAAACCATAATTACGCTACGCTTGTTTACTATTGAGATAGTGAATTGTCAAACGGATTTTGCAGCTAGGTTTTCAACTTTTTTTAGTTTTAGAAATTTTTTTTCATCCCCACACAGTTTGTCCCACTGTTAGCGCCTCACGCATTTTATTTGCTTTATTCAATATCGGACTCCTTCAGAATTTCAATCTTTTATTCTAACAATTTTTTGCAGTTATTATCGGTTCACTTAACTCAGTTGCATCAATATTTGTCGGTAGATAAGCACTGATATAAACTATTATTTTGGCCCTATTTTTTTGATGTCCGTTGTAAATTCTACAATGAAATAGTTATTGAGGTGTTCGTATTATTATTTATAAATAATAAAATACACTGTATAAAACAAAAGTAAATGTATATAATTATTTTAAAATAGGGTTATTACTTGTTTATTAAAAACAAATAAATAATAAGTAGTGAATATTAAATTTATAATAGTGTTATATAAAATATATGTAGTGTTAAATAAATTAATTAATATAATAGTAATTTTATATAAAGTATATATTTAATTTGATGATGTGTATTAAAAAATAATTTATTTATAAATTTAAAAAGATTATACTTTGGAATTTTTATATTCACTATTTGGCAGTGATAATTGCCAAATATCGATATGCGCAGAACATTTTTAGGCTCCAAAAGAAAAGCTAAAGTGTATTAAATATAATTTTTGAGGCGCTCTTGAAGTAATTAAAAAAAATACATTTTTGATAATTCTAAAGTTAATTAATCATCTTCAGTTCCAAATTGAAAATGGATTTTAATGACATACTAATACCATTTTGATTTATAAGATAGCCTTAAAAATTTCCAAATATTTTTTGCGATTATCCGACTAATTTTTAGATCTAATGGTTTGTGTTTTTTAATGGCAGATAACTATCTCCCATTCGAGAATAGCTCTCGGATCAAAAAAAATTACAGGTAAAGAAATCGAATAGGAACTCGATATATTAAAATGAAGCGGAACTATTCACAAAAAAAACGTGTTCAAAAGTTGTACATTTTGAAGAAAATCCAAAAGTCATATAGCAAAACAGAAGTTGCCAATCTGCTTTTTTTGGACAGCTTTCAAATAGATTTTACAAATCTCAGCAAACGGAATTAAATTAGCTAATGCGACCTAGCGGTTTTCTGGATTCAATTTCTTATCAAAAGGAGACTTGAATAGTGATAAGACTTATTGATTGCAATTAACACAAGTTGGTATTGATGCATGCTTTTTTCGGGTCCCTGCCATTTTTCCTTGCTCTTGGTTTTTCAGACACAACTCTTTTGTCCCGAAAAAAATGAAAACAGATTTTTTCAGCAGACTCCATTTCGTTTATTTTTCGTTTAAAAACAAAAGTGATACCCAATATATCCCGAAGGCAATAGGAACTGCCGTCAGGAACCAACCTCCCAAACCACAAAGTATTTCAAACGAAAGTTGGCTTAGGGTTTGGAAAAAATTCTTTTGAAAAGAACTGATAATTTCTTCAACTGTATGTGGATTTCGAGGAACGGAAAAAATAAATTCGCCCACTCGTATAAAAGGCATTATCAATAAAATTTGAATTGGCCAGAGCAAATAACTTAGCGAAATCATAATAGGAAAATTCAATTTTCGTTTCAATGAAATTGTAGTAATCATAAAGGTTGTAATTCCAAGAATCGGAATGGTCGAAATTAATCCTGACACAATAATGCTTTGGCACAGTTCCTTTGGAGTTAAACCCTGCTTTAAAAGCGTTGTGATTTTTGCTTTTACATTCTTGAATCTCTCTTTCAATTATTTGTGATTTTCGTGTTCTTCCAAATCTTTTTGCAAATCTAGATTTCTAAATCCAGGCAATTTAATTCCAGTAAAAACTACGATTAAAAGCGTCATACTTCCACCAAAAACTACTGCTGTTACCGTTCCCATTAATTTGGCTGTTATTCCGCTTTCGAAAGCGCCTAATTCATTCGATGAGCCAACAAAAATCGAATTCACGGCAGCTACACGACCACGCATAGAATCGGGAGTTTTGAGCTGCAAAATCGTTTGCCGAATCACTACTGAAATTCCATCGGTAACGCCACTCATGAACAATGCAAAAACCGACAACCAAAACCAAGTGGAAAGTCCGAAAACAATGATACAGATACCAAAACCAAAAATAGCTGTCAAAAGCTTAATCCCAGCATTTTTATAAAAAGGCAAATGGGCCGAAACAAACATCGTTAACAACGCACCTACAGCTGGAGCCGCTCTTAAAATTCCAAAGCCTTCAGGTCCTACCTTCAAAATATCTTGAGCAAAAATAGGTAAAAGCGCCACCGCTCCGCCAAAAAGGACTGCTACCATGTCGAGAGTTAATGCTCCCAAAATAGATTTATTGGTGTACACAAATTTTATTCCCTCTTTCAAGCTTTCCATTATTGGTTCGCCAATTTTTGGATTCAAGATAGGCTTCGTAGAAATTTGGGTCAATAGCAATAATGAAAAAATGGAACACGCAACAATAGTACACATAGACCAATGTACGCCGATTAAAGTAATTGAAAATCCTGCCACAGCTGGTCCAACAACAGCTCCAATTTGCCAAACTGAACTGCTCCAAGTCGCTGCGTTGGGATATACTTTTTTAGGGACAATTAAAGACATCAAAGAAAAAATCGTTGGTCCTAAAAACGAACGGACCAACCCTCCTAAAAAGACCAAAAAATAAATAGAATACAAAATAGTATCCGTTGACCAATCGCTTACTATTCTAGGCCAAGTCAATAAAAACAGTCCAAAACTAATGATAGAAAACCCTAAAATGCATTTCAATAGCATTTCTTTTTTTTCTTTTTGATCTACAATATGTCCTGCAAACAATGCCATGGCAATTGCCGGAATTACCTCCATTAATCCAATCATTCCTAACGAAAGAGCACTTTTAGTTAAGCTATAAACTTCCCATTCGATGATAATAAACTGCATCGACCAGGCAAAAACCATAGCAAATCGCAGCAATAAAAACAGATTGAATTCTTTATAACGCAAGGCTGCGTAGGGGTCTTTAACTTTCATATATAACGATTATTATCTTCTATTTCTTTTTAGGAACCTTTAGGTTTTCCTGTTGATATATTCCTATTCTGTGAGTTCGCAACAAATAAGGTGACATTTCAGACTTTCCTGAAAGGTAAAATCCAATGACTCCTGATGCTTTTTTTGGCATATGACAATCGATACAATTGTCTTTTAATGAAACTCCGTGCGGAACTTTGGTAGTGCAAAAATTATTCTTGACTTCACTATGGCAACTAAGGCATTTTTCTGATTGTTTTGACAGACTTTCTTTTGCATCATTATGAGAATCGTGGCAAGTGGTACAATCCATTTTTTTACTTTCTATAAAACATTTGCTTTGCGAAAGCAAACCATACTGGTTTCCGTGTACATCAGGATTTATGTTCGCATTTGGAACAGATTCGTTATAAAAATCAGCCATTGAATTTCCGGGAACAAATTTAAAACGAGACTGCAAATTTTCTGCAGCCGAGTGACAAATAACACATCCAGCTAACTTTTGTTGGGTGTTAAGTGATTTGTGAGTAACAATATGTTTTGCCAATTTTAATCCTGGATTTCTTTTGTGATATTCTGTGTGCTCTTTTGCTGGGCCGTGGCATCGCTCGCAGTCAATACCAAAAACCAATGATTCTTTTTTCATTGTTTCTGGAGTTGTTTCAGTTCCAAAATAATCTTCTGTATTTGTGTTTTTGTGTTTGAGTTCCAAGTTTGAGCTATGGCATTCAAAACAAACTATTGTAACTGGTGTATCAAAATATGGTTGATTACGAGGATAACCTGGACTTGTGCCCCAATTATTTGCTGAAATGTAGTGCGATAGAGGCAGCTCATATACATTATCTTTATCCCAAAACAATGAGGTTTGTGCCTTTTTTGCTCCCAAGATAATATCAAAACGATAGGCCTTCACTTCTTTTCCGTTTTTGTAATATACCTGAAATAGATTGTTATTTCTGTTTTCCATTACAATTTTGGTGTCCTTGTCATAAATATAAATGTTGTGACCAGTCCTAAAATTTCCTAAAACATTTTTTATGGAAGCTGAAGCCGATGCTTTATAATGGGAGCTTTTCAGCGCCTCATTATAAATTTTCGGATGACATTCCATACAGCTTTCTGAGCCTGCATAAGTTGTACCCCTTGGGTCAACATAATCATTGTCTTTGTTCGCGCAATTTGCCAGTAGAAAAAGAAACACAAAGGTTAATGAAACCGAGAATAAAGATGTAGTAATTCTTTTCATTAGTGCAATTTACTTTATATCTTTCAATCGCAATTGAACAGAAGTTTTGCCATTCCATTCGTTTTCATCTATACAATACACCGCTTCAAACGGCTTTTTGTTCGTTGTCAATTCAATTTTATTACCCAACCCAAAACCAATTGCCGCCATTCTTTCTGAATTATTTTGTCGTATAAAAAGTTTTAAATGTTCTTCATCGGCACCTAATTTTTGAGCATAACCAGTGTCTTTTAAATTCTTAGTCAGAAAAACTGGTGTCATATTTTGAGGCCCAAAAGGTTCGAATTGTTTTAAAATCCGAGTCAACTTTGGAGTAATATCCGATAAATTAATTTCAGCATCTATAGAAATTTCTGATGTTAATGAATCAGGGTGAATGGTTTCTTTGACCACTTTTTCGAACGCATCTTTAAAAATTTGATAATTTTCTTCCAATAAAGTCATTCCCGCAGCATACATATGTCCGCCGAATTGCTCCAAATGCTCCGAACAAGCTTCCAAGGCATTATACACATCAAACCCTTTGACAGAACGTGCCGAAGCCGCATATTTATCGCCACTTTTAGTAAAAACCAAGGTCGGACGATAATAAGTTTCTATCAATCTCGAAGCAACAATTCCAATAACGCCTTTGTGCCAATTTTCTTGAAAAACCACCGTCGTGAAACGCTCTTTTTCATTATTTTCTATAATTTGGCCCAACGCTTCTTTGGTAATTTGCTTGTCTAAATCTTTCCTTTCGGAATTATACGCTTCAATTTCTGACGCAAATTGTTGTGCTTGTTCAAAATCAAACTCCGATAATAATTCCACTGCGTGATTTCCGTGTTTGATTCTTCCTGCTGCATTGATTCTGGGTGCAATGATAAAAACAACATCAGTAATATCTAAAGTTTTCTTTTTTATTTGATGAATCAGGGCTTTGATTCCCGGTCTTGGATCTGAGTTGATAACTTGCAAACC